>JACCUZ010000387.1 GCA_013698395.1 Sporichthyaceae bacterium | reverse complement strand
GTGTGGTGACGGGCGACGTGCTCGTCAACGTCAACGGCACCGACGTCTCGACTGCCGAGGTGCCGCTGGTGGCGGCTCTCCTGCGTGGACGGGACGACTCGACGGTGCGTCTCGACGTACGCCGGGGAAGCGCGACGCGACACCTCACCCTCACCCGGGCCACCTTCCTCACCGCCGACGTCACGGTCGAGCGGCTGCACGGGGACATCACTCGAGTCGTCGTCGCCGCCTTCACGCGTGGAGTCGGTCGAGACGTGGCAGAGGTCTTGGACACCACCACGGGCCACGTCGGCGGGGTCGTGCTCGATCTGCGGGACAACCCCGGAGGGCTCCTCGACGAGGCGGTCGCTGTGGCGTCGGTGTTCCTCGACGGCGGGCCCGTCGTCAGCTACGAGCGCCGCGGCAGAGACGCCCAGACGCTCGACGCCTTCGCGGGCGGGGACACCACGACGCCGCTGGTCGTGCTAGTCAACCCCTCCACCGCGAGCGCGGCCGAGGTGGTCGCCGCGGCGCTGCAGGACCGCAACCGCGCCGTTGTCGTCGGGACCCGGACGTACGGGAAGGGATCGGTGCAGGAGCCGTCCCGGCTCTCCGACGGCTCGGCGCTCGAGCTCACGGTCGGCCGCTACGTGACACCGTCCGGCCGCAGCCTCGAGGGTGTCGGGGTCGAGCCCGACGTGGTGGTCCCACCAGGTGAGGCGCCGGAGACCGCGGAGGAGCGGGCCATCGATGTGCTCACCGGTCTGGTCGCCGCACTGGACGGGGCAGGCCGCGGCTGATGCCCAAGGAGCAGGGACGCAAGCTGATCGCTCAGAACCGAAAGGCGCGACACGACTACCACATCGACGACATCTACGAAGCCGGCCTGGTCCTTACCGGCACGGAGGTCAAGTCGCTGCGGGCGGGTCACGCCAATCTGGTCGACGGCTACGCGCACATCAGGGATGGCGAGGCGTGGCTCGCCGGCGTGCACATCCCGGAGTACACGGAGGGCACCTGGACCAACCACGAGCCGCGGCGCGAGCGCAAGCTGCTGCTGCACCGCGGCGAGATCCTGCGGCTGATCGGGAAGACGAAAGAGGGCGGCTCCACCCTGGTGCCCCTCGCGCTGTACTTCAAGGACGGCAAGGCGAAGGTGGAGATCGCTCTGGCGCGCGGCAAGCGCAGCTACGACAAGCGCCAGGCGCTGGCGGAGAAGCAGTCCAAGCGGGAGATGCAGCGCGCCCTGTCGCGACGCAGCAGCGGCAAGGACTGAGCCGCCGTGCTTCCGCGCTGGGCGGTCGCAGCCCTCCTCGCAGCGGGGACGGTCCTCCTGACGGCTGGGCCGGTCAGGTCGTTGGCCGACCAGGACGAGCACATCGCCTCGTACGACGTGCAGCTGGACATCCGAGCCGACGGGTCTCTGGAGGTCCGTGAGTCCATCGGCTATGACTTCGGCTCTCAGGAGCGCCACGGCATCCTGCGCACGATCCCGGTGCGGCTGCCCTTCGACAACGACCACGACCGGGTCTATGAGATCGACGAGTTCCGGGTGACCAGCCCGACCGGTGCTCCCACCGAGGTTGAGCGCAGCGAGGGCGGCGGGATCGCGTCCTACCGGATCGGAGACCCCGACACGACGGTCACCGGCCTGCAGGCCTACACCGTGGAGTACGTCGTGCGCGGCGCGCTCAATGCCTTCGAGGACCACGACGAGCTGTACTGGAACGCCATCGGGAATGACTGGGACGTCCGGGTCGAGCGGCCGACTGTCACCGTGCGAGCCCCTGCGGCCATCACCGCGCAGGCGTGCTTCGCGGGACCAACGGGCAGCAGCCTGCCGTGTGAGGCACTCGGCCAGGGCCAGGGGCCTGACGCCGAGACCATGACCGCCGGGCAGCCGGCCGGGCTCAAGGCCCACCAGGCCCTGACCGTGGTCGTCGGGCTGCCGAAGGGCGCCGTGACCTCGACCGGACCGGTGCTCGAGGAACGGTGGACGCTGCGCCGCGCGCTCACTCCTACCCCGATGACCGGCTCGCTCGCGACCCTGCTCCTGGTTCCCGGGCTCGCGGCCATCGGGTGGCTTGTCGGCACTCGGGGCCGCGACCGGCGTTACGCGGGCCTCACGCCCGGCATCGTCGACCCGACGAGCGCCGCTCGCGAGGAACCGGTCCCCCTGGCGGGCGCGGGCGCGGTAGCCGTGCAGTTCACGCCTCCCGAGGGGCTGCGACCCGGCCAGGTCGGGACACTGCTCGACGAGCGGGCGAACCCGCTGGACGTGACCGCGACGATCGTCGACCTCGCCGTGCGCGGTCACCTGCGGATCGAGGAGCTGCCGCGCCGGGGTTGGTTCTCCTCGCGCGACTGGAGGCTGGTCCGTCTCCCGGGCGGTGAGGGCCAGCTCCGGCCCTACGAACAGCTCCTCTACGACGGTCTGTTCGAGACCGGTGACGAGGTGCTGCTGTCCTCGCTGAAGAAGCAGTTCGCGGCTCGGCTGCAGAAGGTGCAGTCGGCGCTCTACGACGAGGTAACCGCTGCTGGCTGGTTCCGTGGGCGTCCCGACAAGGTACGCGGACGGTGGCAGGCGGGCGGGTTCGTGCTGGCGTTCGGTGGGGGGTGGCTGACCTTCGCCCTCTCCCGGCAGCTGCACTGGGCGCCGGTCGGTATCGCGGTGATGCTGGTCGGAGCCACCCTGTTCCT
This sequence comes from Sporichthyaceae bacterium, assembly GCA_013698395.1. Taxonomy (GTDB): domain Bacteria; phylum Actinomycetota; class Actinomycetes; order JACCUZ01; family JACCUZ01; genus JACCUZ01. Next base: position 359 of record JACCUZ010000387.1, on the reverse strand, counting down.
CGTCGGCCGCCGGATGCCGGCGAGAACTGCACGCGGCTCGGCGGTGCTGGTGCAGGCGCGGGGGTTCCGGGAGTACATCCGTACCGCGGAGGCCGAGCAGCTCCGCTTCGAGGAGGGGCAGGACATCTTCAGCCGCTACCTGCCCTACGCCGTCGTGTTCGGCGAGGCGGAGCGTTGGGTGCGGGTCTTCGGCCCGCTCGCCGCCGCATCGGCCGGAGCGACCGCCGTCGGCCCGACGTGGTACGCAGGCCCCGACGGCTGGGACGCCGACAGCTTCGGCGACTCGCTGGACGGGTTCACGTCCTCGGCGGCCGGGACGCTCTCTGCCTCGACGGCATCGTCCTCCGGGGGGTCGGGCT
>JACCUZ010000385.1 GCA_013698395.1 Sporichthyaceae bacterium | reverse complement strand
GTGTATGACGCGAGATAGAGCAGCAGGAAGGGGGAGTCCAGCCGGAAGGTGCCGTTAGCAACGGAGACGGCGTAGTAGACGTCCGCGACGAGCTCGCCCACGATCCACCCGATGAGAAGCAGTCCGGCGCCGTCAGGACGGTCGACCAACAGGAGCAGCCGGATCGTCATGCCGAGGAGGACGAGCAGTACGAGGGGATAGCCGTAGAGAGTCAACGTCACCAGCCAGGACTGGTCGACTACTTCCGGCTTCAGCAGGAACTCCCACAGCGGTGTCCCCGCGCCGATCGCCACGATGACCACCTCGAGGGAGGCTCGAGCGTCATGGTCGCGATGGCGGCGGGCCAATGACAGGAGCGCGGCGGCGAAAACCGCATAGGAGAGAAAGAACCCCGCGTCGACCAGCGATGGGAAGGGCAACGGATGCCCACTGGCCGGGACGAGATACCAGGGCATGGTCGCGGCCGCGTACACGGTGAAACCTACGAGCAGCAAGCTCCACGGGCCGGTGCGGCTGGTGCGGTAGCGGAGCACGTGGGCTCCCAATGCGCCGAGAGCCGCCAGGACGACTCCGGACCAGGCGACGGCGCTGATGGTGGCGTTGCCGACGACGAAGAGCAGGGAGGCGCCGGCGCCGGCGCCCAGGAAGACCGCCCATGGCGGCAATGTCACGCCCCGGGGGGTCAGACCAGCATCCACGGCGCGTTCAAGCCCCTCAGGACGTCAGCCAGGGCCTTGAAGCCGACCGGCTTGACGAGGTAACTGGCCGCTCCACCGGCGTAGGCGTCGCGAATGGAGTCGACAGCGGAGTCCCCCGTGAGCATCACGACGGCGACGTCCTTGAGCACCGGCTGCTGGCGCATCCATTGGAGCACCTCGAGGCCGGATCGACCGGGCAGCTGCCCGTCGAGCAGGGCGAGCGCGGGAACAAGTTCCTGGCCGTCGAGGCACCGCTCGAGGTGGGTGACCGCTTTGCGCCCGTCGTTGGCGACCACCCGCGGGTTTCGCAGGTTCATCCGGTCCAGGCACGCCTCGATGAGTGCGACGGCGACCAGGTCGTCGTCCACGATGAGGACCGGCGCTGCGGTGTGGGTCTCCGCCGCGAGGAGCTGATCAGTTTTCATCCCCGACCATCACCTCTCTGCGGCCCGCCCGCGCCGCCCTCACCTGGTTCCGTCCGCTCGCCTTGGCTTCGTAGAGCGCCTCGTCCGCCTCGGCGATGAGCTGCTCGCTGCTGCTCCGGCGGTCCACCCCGCAAGCGGCGACACCGGTGCTCACGGTGAGGACTCCGGTATCGCCGTTGGCTCGGTGCTCGAGAGCGAGGTCCATGACCGCCCTGCGGACCCGTTCCATGACAACCACACCTTCGGGGAGGGTCTGTTCGGCCAGCAGGACGAGGAACTCCTCCCCGCCGTAGCGGTAGACCCGGTCCGCTGCACGAAGGGCTCCGACGATGGCGGCGCTGACGGCCCGCAGGGCTCGGTCGCCGGCCACGTGTCCGTATGTGTCGTTGTAGCGCTTGAAGAAGTCGATGTCGCACATCGCCAGGCAGTAGCTGCGGTGGTACCTGTCGCTGACCTGGTGCAGCAGGTCGAGCTCATCGGTGAGGCCCAGCCGGTTGCGCAGACCCGTCAGCGGGTCCGTCCGGGCCTGCTCGCGCAGCTGCTTGCGAACGGAGGCCAGCTCGGCGTGCAGCGCGGTCACCCGTTGGGCCGCCAGCAGGCGCGCCTCGAGGTCCAGGGGATTCAGCGGCTTCGTCACGTAGTCGTCGGCGCCGGCGCGCATCCCGGACAGGACGTCCTGCGCGTCCCCGTGACTGGTGAGCAAGACGACGTAGGTGTACTGATCCTGTTGGCGCTCACGGATCTGCCGGCACAGGGAGACGCCGTCGAGTCCCGGCATCTCCCGGTCGGTTATCAGGACATCGGGCCTGAGCTCGTGGAACATGCTCCACGCCTCGGTCCCGTCGGCCGCTGACACGCAGTCGTGGCCGAGTGCCTCGACCGCAGCCTGCGCCAGCAGTCGGGAGCCAAGGTCGTCATCGGCGACGAGGACCTTCATGCCCGCTCCGGCATGGCGCGCGCCAGGACAGCGCCCGCGCGCTCCAACTGGTCCTCTAGCCGGTCGAGCGAGTTTTCTACTGCGAGAGGACCGCCTTGTCTGGCGGCGAGCTCGAGCTCCCTGCAGACCTCGGCCACCTGGGTGGCCCCCACGTTCGACGCGGCGCCGCGCAACCGGTGGGCCGCCTGCTGCACTCCTGCGGCATCGCCGTTGCTGGCACCGGCGCGGAGCACACTCAGGTGCTCGGGAACGGCGTCGAGGAAAGCGCCAACCACCGCAGGAAGCAGGCCCCAGCCGTCCCCCGGTCCGATTCCTCGCAGCACGGCCAGCCGGTCCTGATCCACGGCACTGTCGACGACCGCAGGGGCGGCCGAGCCGTCGCGGTCACCGATCCAGCGGCGCAACGTCTGCTCCAACAGCTCGATGTCCACCGGCTTCGCGACAAAGTCGTCCATGCCCGCTGCCAGGCACCGCTGACGCTCCTCGACCATCACTCCGGCCGTCATGGCGATCACCGGTGTCCGCCGACCGGTGCCCTCCCTCCGGCGCAGCTCGGCGGTGGCTTCGAAACCATCCATCTCCGGCATGTGACAGTCCATCAGGACCGCGTCGTACGGCCGGGAGTCCAGCGCCGCCAAGGCCTGCCGGCCGTCGGACGCCACATCGACCACGTACCCGATCTGGCGCAGCACCCCTTCGGCCACCAGCTGGTTGACCTCGTTGTCCTCGACGACCAGCACCGAACCGAGCGCCGCCGGCTCATCAGCCCGCTCCGACGAGGGATCTTCCTGTTGTTCCTGCCGGTCCTGCCGGCCCAGGTTGTCCTCGGCGACGAGGTTCATGAGGGCGTCGTGCAGGGCGGAGGAGCGGACCGGCTTGCTGAGATTGCTGTGAATGCCCGCCTGCAGCGCCAGGGATCGGTCCAGCGGGCCACCGGAGGTGAGGATTATCCGTGAGGTCGGGTTGAGGGCGGGTTCTGCGGTCATGGCGGCAGCCAGGTCCAGGCCGCTCATGGCTGGCATGCACATGTCCAGGACCGCGATCCGGTACGGCGCACCCTGCCGCGCCGCCGCTCGCAAGGACTGCAGCGCGGAGCGGGCGTCGGCGACCGCGTCCGGGCGCATGCCCCAGGCCGACAACTGCTTGGCGAGGATCAACCGGTTGGTGGCGTTGTCATCGACGACCAGGACGCGCAGGCCGGCCAAAGTTTCCAAGGGGGCGCGCGGGGCGGCGGGCTTTCCGGTCCCGGCGATGAGGGTCACCTCGAACCAGAAGGTGCTGCCTACCCCCACCTCACTGACCACCCCGATCTGGCCACCCATGGCTTCGACAAGGCGGCGGCAGATGGCCAGGCCCAGCCCGGTGCCGCCGTAGCGACGCGTCGTCGACGCATCCGCCTGGGAGAACGGCTCGAACATTGCTACCTGCCGACCGGCGTCGATGCCGATCCCGGTGTCCCTGACGTCGAAATGCACAACGATGCGCTCGTCCTGCCTGCGCGCGACGCTCGCGCGGATGACTACCTCACCCTCCTGAGTGAACTTGAGAGCGTTGCCAGCCAGGTTGATCAACGTCTGCCGCAGGCGACCGGGGTCCCCGCGAAGTACCAGCGGGACGTCCGGCTCACACGTCGCTATCAGCTCGATGCCCTGATGGGTTGCGCTGCGGGCCAGCAGCACGCCGACCTCCTCGACCAGCTCGCGGGGGTCGAAGTCAACCTGCTCGAGCTCGACCTTGCCGGCCTCGAGCTTCGAGAAGTCCAGGATGTCGTCGATGATGGTGAGCAGGGCCTCGCCCGCACCGCGCACGCCGGTGGCGTACCGGCGCTGCTCGGCGTTCAGGGGCGTCTCCAGCAGCAGGCCGGTGAGGCCGATCACGCCATTCATCGGCGTACGGATCTCATGGCTCATGGTGGCCAGGAACTCGGACTTGGCTCGTGACGACTCCAGCGCCCCGGTCCGGGCGATGGTCAGGTCCGCGGTTCGCCGCTCGACCGTCTCCTCAAGTCCGTTGGCCAGCCGAACCTTCTCGACTGCTATGACCACCTGGCGAATGGCGAACACAGTTATCGCGAGGACGCCGCTCGTCGTCAGGAAGCTGTCGGAGGCGTCGAACCGGCGGACGCTGGCGATCACGATCGCCGCGACGATCGGGAAGTAGGGCAGCAGCTCCTGCACCACGCTGAAGTGCCGCACGCGGTCACCGGGCGGATCGGTGATAGGGATCTGGCTCGCGGCGGCAATGAGCAGGAAGGCGAGGACCCAGCCGCAGGCCAGCCAAGTGCCGGTCAGTTGGGTCTCGCCCGCGACCAGGAGCGAGACGTAGACGCTGTCGGTGAACGGCAGGACGACCAAGCCAGCGCCGATCAGTGACCAGATCGACCGTGCGCCCGCCGGGACACGCATGGCAAGGGCCAGCACAAGAGAGGCAACGATGACGTCGACGATCGGGTAGCCGAGAAACACCCAGCGTGCCAGGCCTTCCCCGCCGAGCGCGACGAGCGGGCCGAGCACGGTCACCCAACTGATGAACAGGACAGACGTGGCGATGACCAGACCGTCGAGCATGATCCGCACTCTGGCGACCTGGCTTTCGGCGACGCGCGGGAACAGCACCAAGCCGACGACCAAGGGCACTGAATAACCAAGGAACCCAACATCAGCCAGGGATGGGAATGGATAGTTCTGGTCCCGCGTCCAGCCGTACCAGGCGTAGAGCAGCTGGGCTGTGAAGTACACCCCCATGGCGACACTCATCGCTGCCCAGGCCCGAGCGGCCGGACCGCCTCGACGCCAGGCGCGTAGACAGCCGACCAGCGCTAGAAGGACGGCCAGCGTGATGGCGCCGTCGCCGACCGACTGGGCAAGGAGGGACCGCGGCTGCAGGGAGATGACCCCGGCGACCAACGCAGTGAACAGCAGCACCGCCGTGAGCATGAGGACAAGCCGGTGCCGGGTGGTCCACCGCTGTCTAGGCCCCGTCACCGCTGCCGACGAGCCGTCCTCAGTGTTGTTCGGCTGCCTCATACCTGCTGTGTCGGCAGGCTCACCGGGCTAGTTGAGGCTCCGCGTCTGTTGGCTGGGACCGCCTACTCCCACTCGATGGTGCCGGGCGGCTTGGAGGTCACGTCCAGGGTCACCCGGTTGATCTCACGTACCTCGTTGGTAATGCGCGTGGAGATCCGCGCCAGGACCTCATAGGGCACCCGGGTCCAGTCCGCGGTCATCGCGTCCTGAGAAGACACCGGCCGTAGCACGAGCGGGTGACCATACGTCCGGCCGTCGCCCTGCACGCCCACAGAGCGTACGTCGGCGAGCAGCACGACCGGGCACTGCCAGACCTCTCGGTCGAGGCCGGCAGCGGACAGCTCCTCGCGGGCGATCGCATCGGCCTCCCGGAGCACGTCCAGGCGCTCCTGGGTCACCTCGCCGATGACCCGGATGCCGAGGCCAGGGCCGGGGAACGGCTGGCGCCACACGATGGCGTCGGGCAGACCGAGCTCGAGCCCCACCCGGCGTACCTCGTCCTTGAACAGCGTCCGCAGCGGCTCGACCAACGAGAACTGGAGGTCCTCGGGCAGACCACCCACGTTGTGATGGCTCTTGATGTTCGCGGCACCGGTGCCACCCCCGGACTCGACCACGTCGGGATACAAGGTCCCTTGGACCAGGAAGTCGACGGACTCGCCGCGGGTCCCCGCCTCGACCACCACCTCCCGCGCGGCCTCCTCGAAGACCCGGATGAACTCCCGGCCGATCACCTTGCGCTTCTGCTCCGGGTCCGTGATGCCGGCGAGCGCGTCGAGGAAGCGCTTCGCGGCGTCGACGACCTTCAGCCGGACGCCCGTCGCCGCCACGAAGTCGCGCTCCACCTGCTCGGCCTCGCCCTTGCGCAACAGCCCGTGGTCGACGAACACGCACGTGAGCTGGTCGCCGACTGCTTTGTGCACCAGAGCGGCCGCGACCGCCGAGTCGACCCCCCCGGAGAGTCCGCAGATGACGCGCTTGTCCCCCACCTGGGCGCGAACCGCCGCGACCTGCTCGTCGATGATGTTGGTCATCGTCCAGGTGGGCGCAAGCCCGGCAATCTCGTACAGGAAGTGCTCCAGGACGGCCTGCCCGTGCTCGGTGTGCAGCACCTCGGGGTGGAACTGGACACCGGCCAGTCGGCGGGTCGGGTCCTCGAAGGCGGCGACCGGAGTGGCTACCGTACGAGCGACGACCGCGAACCCCGGCGGGGCTTCGGCAACCGCGTCGTTGTGCGACATCCACACGGCCTGTTCGCGCGGCAACCCGTGGAAGAGCGTCGCGTCCGCGCCGAGAACCTCCAGCGTGGTACGTCCGAACTCCGCGCTGCCCGTGCGTGCGACGGTGCCCCCGAGCGCCAAAGACATCGCCTGGAAGCCGTAGCAGATGCCGAACGCGGGCACACCCGCCGTGAACATGGCCGGGTCCACGGCCGGCGCGTCGTCCGCGTAGACCGATGCTGGCCCGCCGGACAGGATGATCGCCGCGGGCCTGCGCGCCAACATCTGCTCCACCGGCATCGTGTGCGGCACGACCTCGCTGTAAACGCGTGCCTCACGCACGCGACGGGCGATCAGCTGTGCGTACTGCGCGCCGAAGTCGACGACGAGGACAGTGTCTGATCGATCGGTGTCGGACCGGTCGGCGCTCACCCGGCCGATCCTAGGACGGAGCGTCGCACCCCGATTGTCTCCGCCGCTCCGCGATAAGTTGCGGCGAATTCTGGCGCCGGACCCATCCGTACCGGCCCACGGGCCGAAGGAAGGATGCGGGGCCGGTGATCGGAGCAGGGGAGCCGGCCCCGCACCCTAGCGGCACGCGAAGCGGTACTCCACGCCCGTCAGCTGCTCGGAGGCGTCCCACAGCAGCCGGGCTGCAGTGTCATCCCGCGAGTTGGCGCTCCTCCGCGCGGCGGCGGGGCGACCGCGCCACTCGCCCAGTCCCCGGGGGCCGAGGTAGTCGCCGCTGCTCAACTCCGGGTCGACGGCCGCCCGCAGCAATGGCAACGCCCCAGCACGCGCACTCTGCGCCAGGAGAGCGGTCCCGACGCGCATCACCACTCCGGTGGCGCGACGGCCCGCCATCTGCGGCCCTACCTGAAACAGGTTCGTTCGCGAGACCCCGGGGTGCGCGGCGACGCTCGCCAGGTTGGTGGCCGCGGCCGCGGCCCGCCGGCCGAGCTCCCGCGCGAACAGCAGGTTCGCCAGCTTGGACCGGGCGTAGGCCACCCAGGGGTCATAGCGACGTTCGGTCATCAGGTCCGCGAAGTTCAGCGAGCCCCACCAGTGCATCACACTGCTCACCGTCACGACGCGCGGCGCCTTTGCGCGCAGCAGCGCAGGAAGAAGCAGGCCGGTGAGCGCAAAGTGCCCCAGGTGGTTCGTGCCCATCTGTAGCTCGAACCCGTCGGCCGTCCGTCGAGGCGGAACCGCCATGACGCCGGCGTTGTTGATGAGTACGTCGAGCGGGCGGTCACGATGCTCGGCCGCGAACGATCGCACGGACGACAGGTCCGCGAGGTCGAGGGCACCCACCTCGACTTCTGCGCGGGGTGCCGCCCGCCGTACCCGCGTACGTGCGGCATTGCCGCGCGCAGGGTCGCGAGCGGTCACCATCACCGACGCCCCCGCACCCGCCAAGGCCACGGCTGTCTCGAGCCCGATACCAGAGGTTGCCCCAGTGACGATCACATGCCGACCGGAGAGGTCTGGCAGATCGTGCGCGCTCCAGCCCCGAGTCGGATAGAGCACCCAGGGAGATTACCGGCGCCGTCGCATGCTTGGGCTCAGGCCAGCGGCACGATCTCCGGCGCCCCCATCCGCGCCGAGTCCGCCGTCTGGTCGTCCGGCTGCTCCTGCGACAGCCGCTCGGCCTCCACCCGCGCCTGGTAGTGCTGCACCTCACGGGCCACCTGGTCCGGGCTCCAGCCCAGGACCGGCGCGACGAGCTCGGCGACGACCGGAGCCGCCGCCAGCCCCCGGTCGAAGGTCTCGATGGAGATGCGGGTCCGCCGGGTCAGGACATCGTCGAGGTGGCGGGCGCCCTCGTGCGAGGCTGCGTAGACCGCCTCCGCGCGCAGGTAGTCGTCGGCCCCGGGCAGCGGCGCGCGCAGGGTGGCATCGCTGTCGACCAGGGCGAGGATCTCGTGCACGAGCGAGCCATAGCGGTGAAGCAGGTGCTCCACCCGTGCAACGTGCAGGCCGTGCTGCACCGCGATGCGGTGGCGTGAGTTCCACAGGGCTGCGTATCCCTCGGCGCCGACCAGCGGCACGCGGTCCGTGCAGCACGCAGGCACCCTGCCGTCTAGCCCGTGGCCCACAGCATCGATAGCGTCCTTGGCCATCACGCGGTACGTCGTGTACTTCCCGCCTGCGACGACCACAAGGCCCGGGACGGGGTGAGCGACGGTGTGCTCACGAGAGAGCTTCGACGTCGACTCCGACTCGCCGGAGAGCAGAGGCCGCAACCCCGCGTACACCCCTTCGACGTCCTCGCGCGTCAGCGGCGTCAGCAGGACCTCGTTGACGCGGGAGAGCAGGTAGTCGATGTCCGTGCTCGACGCAGCGGGATGGGCCTTGTCCAGAGCCCAGTCGGTGTCGGTGGTGCCGATGATCCAGTGCCTGCCCCAGGGGATGACGAAGAGCACGCTGGTCTCGGTACGCAGGATGAGCCCGGTCGAGGACTGGATGCGGTCCCGGGGGACGACCAGATGGATGCCCTTCGAGGCGCGGACGTGGAACTGGCCACGCTCCCCGACCAGCGCTTGGGTGTCGTCGGTCCAGACCCCGGTGGCATTGACGACCTGGCGGGCGCGCACCTCGATTTCGCGCCCGGACTCGAGATCGCGCACGCGTACGCCGGTGACCCGCTCCCCCTCCCGCAGGAAGCCGACGACCCTGGCCCGAGACGCGCACAGCGCGCTGTATGCGGCGGCCGTGCGCACGATCGTCATCGTGTGCCGCGCGTCGTCGACCTGTGCGTCGTAGTACTGGATTGCGCCGACGAGCGCGTCCTTGCGCATGGACGGGCAGGCGCGCAGAGCCCCCGAGCGAGACAGGTGCCGTGCCCGCGGCAGACCGCGGGTTGACTGCAGTCCACCCATGGCGTCGTAGAGCGCCACGCCACTGCCGGCGTAGAGCCGCTCCCAGCCCCGGTGCTTGAGTGGGTAGAGAAAGCTCACGGGGCGCACGAGGTGGGGGGCGAGCCGCTGGGTCATCAGACTGCGTTCGTGCAGCGCCTCTCGAACCAGACCGAAGTCGAGCATCTCGAGGTAGCGCAGCCCGCCGTGGATGAGCTTGCTGGACCGGCTCGACGTGCCACTCGCCCAGTCGCGTGCCTCGAACAGCGCCGTACTCAGACCGCGGGTCACCGCGTCCAAGGCCGCTCCGGCACCGACCACGCCGCCGCCGATTACGACGACGTCGAGCTCCTGCACGTCTGCCTGGTCCAGCGCTGCCTGCCGCTGGGCGGGGCCGAGCTGGCTGCTGGATCCCAGGGGCCCGGCCACCGGAGGAGCGTACCGGCGCGGGCGCAAGGGTCTGGGAAGCTCATCCGGCTCGCGGTGCGAGTCTGTCCACAGATTCTTGGCGGGGCCCTGTTGTGTCCGCCCCGTCGGGTAGACTCGAACACATGTTCGATACAGCGGGCGGGAGGTGACCCGGGGATGACCACCGACCTGGGCGACCCGCCTCCGGCCGACCTGGGTGGCCCGCGTCCGGCCGACCCGGGTGGCCCGCGTCCGGCCCACCCGGTCGACCTGGGCGCGGCCAACTCGGGCGCGACGGACCCGGACGACGCGCTGCTGGCGGAGTTGTTCGAACCGGACCTGGGCCCGGAGCTGCGGGTCTTCGACGGGCCGGTGCCCACCGATGTGATCGACACGAGCCCGCTGACCGGCGCTGGCCCGCCCGGGGGGCCGGCCGAGCTGGTGCCGCCCGAGCTGGTGCCGGGGTCGCTGGTGCCCCGCCTGCCCGGGCAGGGACCGCACCCGTTGGGAACCACCCCGGCCGGCCCGGAGCTGGTGGTGCTGCTGGGCATCTTCTGCGAGGCCACCCTTACCGACGCCGGGCTGGTGGACTACATCGGGGCGTGTGAGCGGGCCAAGGCCTGGGTCGAGGCCCGCCAGCTCGCCGCGGTCGCCGAGCTGACCGCCCGCTGCGCCGCCCTGCGCGGGGTCGGCCCGGCCCCCGACCAGGTGCCTGCCGAGGTGCTCGCCGCCGCGGAGATCTCCCCCGCCCTGGGG
>JACCUZ010000380.1 GCA_013698395.1 Sporichthyaceae bacterium | reverse complement strand
CACCTTCGAGGGCGCCGCGCGGGGACAAGTCGCGTTGTGCCGCCCGGAGGCAGCAGCCGAAGTTTGGTGGTGCGACCGTTCCCTCGCGCGCCGCGGCAGCGGTGCGCGGCGGGATCAGCCGCCGGCGTCGTCCCGGTGCGGTGCCAGTGGATCGGACACCGTGCCGGCCAGCTCGTCGAGCGGGCCCTGCGCCAGCCGCACGACCTCGGGGACCGAGGGCGGCGCGAGGTTGCCGATCTGTGCGAGTCCGGCAAGGACGTCGTCGGGTCGGACCGCCGGTGTGACGTGACGGATGACCACTCGAAGTATCGCACACTCCCCCTCTGACGCCCCTCCGGCGCGCGGACGGGCCGGCCCGTCGGTGACGGCGAGGGCCACGACTGCCGCCCGGGCGTCGAAGGTGCGCAGGCCGTTCTTCATCATCCGTGACACCTCGACCCGACCCGCGGCGAGGAACGCCCGGACCGCTCCCGCGGCGGTGGCCGGGTCGACGCCTGCCAGCGCGATCTCCCACACCGATGCCTGGAGCCGGTCAGCCAGGCTCGCCGCCTTGGTGTTCTCCGGAGCCGAGGGCACTTCCACCACGTTGAGCACGTCGAGGTCCGGCGGCAGTGACTCGTCCAGCGCGATACGCAGCCGCTGCGGGTCGCAGCGCTGGGCCAGCCCGATCTCGAGGTACTCCGCCTCGCTGGAAACGCCGGTCGGGGCCGCACCGGCGTAGCTCACCTTCGGGTGTGGAGAGAAACCGGCGGAGTACGCCATGGGAACAGCGGCCCGGCGCAACGCGCGCTCGAAGGCGCGCTGGAAGTCCCGGTGGCTGGAGAACCGGAGCCGACCGCGCTTGGCGTAGTGGATCCGCAGGCGCTGCACGGTGGGTGGCGGCGGCGGGCCGTCCGGCCTACGGGCCACCCCCGTCCTCCCTTCCGAGCAGTGCCGCTGACATCAGGGTGACCGGGGCGGTCCGACCACCGTGGGCGGTGCACTCGTACTGATAGCGCACCAGGTCGATCCGGCTCGCAACGAGCACGCCGAAATCGGTCTGCCGACAGGCCTCGACCCGGTCGAGGAGCTCCCGGCGGCGCGCCACCGGAGCGGCGAAGTGCACCAGCGACGCCCACCAGACGCGACCCCGGTACCCGCGTTCGAAGTCGTCCTCGGCGAGCTCGTGGAGCACGGCCTGGCGCAGCCGGTCCGCTGCGCCGTCGAGGGGCACGGCCCCGGCGAGCACGCCACCGGGAGTGAGGATCAGACCCCGCATCTGCAGGTGCACCGGCCCGGAGCGGGCCGCCGCACGGCGCAGGACGGCCACGTAGCCGGCGGTGCGCTCGTCGTCGGCCGCGACCGGTGCGCGATAGGCCTCGAGGGTGCGCACCGTGACGTGACAGGAGCCGGCTCCGCCCGTGCGCCACTGGCCGGGACCGGCCAGGTCGGCGAGCGCGTCGGTCTCCGCTGCGAGTCGACGGGCGAGCGCCTCGTCAGGTGATAGCACGATGGACAGTCCCCACCGCGTGCCGCTGCTCGAGGGGGGGACGTCCAGCCGCTCCTCCCCGGCAAGCAGCGCCGCGCGACCGCGCGCGTGCAGGGTCTCCGGCGACTCGCTCACCCGGGGGGTGGCCCGGCAAGCACCTGTTCTTGGCCGGCGCCGATCACGGTCAACGGGAGGAGCGACTTGCCGGTCGGTCCGACCTGGATGTCGGTCCCCATCTGTGGGCACACCCCGCAGTCGAAGCACGGCGTCCAGCGGCAGTCCTCCACCTCCCCGCCGGCCAGCGCATCCTGCCAGTCCTCCCACAGCCAGTCGCGGTCCAGGCCCGAGTCCAGGTGGTCCCAGGGCAGCACCTCGGTGTGCTCGCGCTCGCGGGTGGTGTACCAGGCCACGTCCACCGGATCCGACTCGAACGCCTCGTCGGCGCTTCTCATCCAGCGGTCGAAAGAGAAGTACTCGCTCCAGCCGTCGAAGCGCCCACCGTCCTCGTAGACCGCCTCGATGACCTTGCCCACCCGGCGGTCGCCGCGAGACAGCAGCCCTTCGACGATGCCGGGCTTGCCGTCGTGGTAGCGGAAACCGATGGCCCGCGCGAACTGCTTGTCCGACCGCACCGCGTCGCGCAGCTTGGCCAGCCGCTCGTCGGTCTCGGCGTGACCGAGCTGGCCGACCCACTGGAACGGCGTGTGGGGCTTGGGCACGAAGCCTCCGATGGAGACGGTGCACCGGATGTCGTGCGACCCGGTCACTTTGCGCCCCGTCGCGATCACCTTCTTGGCGAGGTCGGCGATCTGCAGCACGTCCTCGTCGGTCTCGGTGGGCAGGCCACACATGAAGTAGAGCTTCACCTGCCGCCACCCCGCGGAGTAAGCCGCCGTGACCGTGCGGATCAGGTCCTCCTCGGTCACCATCTTGTTGATGACCCGGCGGATCCGCTCGCTGCCGCCCTCTGGAGCGAAGGTCAGCCCGGACCGCCGACCATTTCGCGCCAGCTCGTTCGCCAGGTCGATGTTGAAGGCGTCGACCCGCGTGGAGGGGAGCGAGAGCGACGTCTGCGTCCCCTCGTACCGGTCCGCCAGCCCATGCGCAATCGCTGCGATCTCGCTGTGGTCGGCGCTGGACAGTGACAGCAGTCCGACCTCCTCGAAACCCGTCGCCGCCAGGCTCCGCTCGACCATCTCCCCGACACCGGTGATCGAGCGCTCGCGGACCGGTCGGGTGATCATGCCGGCCTGACAGAACCGGCACCCCCGCGTACATCCCCGGAAGATCTCCACCGACGCGCGCTCGTGCACGGACTCGGCCAGCGGGACCAGCGGCTGCTTGGGGTACGGCCACTCGTCGAGGTCCATGACGGTGTGCTTGCCGACCCGCCACGGCACTCCGGGCCGGTTGGGAGCCACCCGGCGGATCCGGCCGTCGGGCAGGTAGTCCACGTCATAGAACGAGGGGACGTAGACGCCTCCGGTGCGGGCCAGCCGCACCAGCAGCTCCTCACGCGAGCCTGGTGAACCGGCAGCCTTCCAGGACCGGACCACCTCGGTGATCTCGAGGACCGCCTGCTCGCCGTCGCCGAGCACCGCGGCGTCGATGAAGTCCGCCACCGGCTCGGGGTTGAAGGCCGCATGGCCACCCGCGATGACCACCGGGTGCTCAGTGGTCCGGTCCCGGCTGTGCCGCGGTATGCCGGCCAGGTCGAGGGTCTGGAGCAGGTTCGTGTAGCCAAGCTCGGTGGCGAAGGAGACCCCGAGGACGTCGAACGAACCGACGGGGCGGTGCGCGTCGACGGTGAACGCGGGCACGCGGTGCTCGCGCATGAGCGCCTCGAGGTCGGGCCACACCGTGTAGGTGCGCTCGGCCAGCGTGCGCTCCTGCTCGTTCAACACCTCGTACAGGATCATCACGCCCTGGTTGGGAACCCCTACCTCGTAGGCGTCGGGATACATCAACGCCCAGCGCACGTCGCAGGCGTCCCAGTCCTTGACGGTTGAGTTGAGCTCACCGCCCACGTACTGGATCGGCTTCTGGACCTGCGCCAGCAGCGGCTCCAGTCGCGGGAACAGCGACTGGACGGGCATGGCGAGCGACCTACTTCCGACAGCGGTGGGAGACACAGTCCAGGGTAAGCCCCGCTCAGGCGTACCGGCGCATGTGCACGTTTTGCAGCAGACCGACCGCGATGAGGCCGGCGAACATTGACGAGCCCCCGTAGGACACGAACGGCAGGGGGACCCCCGTCACCGGCATGATGCCCAGCGTCATGCCGATGTTCTGGAAGGACTGGAACGCAAACCAGCACAGGATCCCGGTGGCCACAAGCCGACCGAACAGGTCGTCCGCCTGCATCGCGATGCGTCCGGCCCGCCAGAGCACCAGCCCGATGAGCCCCACCACGATCGCTGCCCCGATGAACCCGAGCTCCTCCCCCGCCACTGTGAAGATGAAGTCGGTCTGCTGGGCGGGCACGAACTCGCCCTGAGTCTGCTGCCCCTGGAACAGGCCCTGCCCGTCCACCCCGCCGGAGCCGATGGCGATCTGCGCCTGCCGAACGTTGAAGCCCGCACCTTTCGGGTCGGCCGTAGGGTCGAAGAAGGCGCGGAACCGGTCGAGCTGGTAGTCCTTGAGCATCCCCGTCTGCGCCGCCACCACAGCCACCAGCACGGCCGAGAGCACCAGCCCCACGACCCACCGGATCGGGGCACCGGAGACCGCGACCAGGCCGAGCACGAGCGCGCAGATGACCAGTGCCGTTCCGAGGTCGGGTTGGAGCATCACGAGGGCGAGCGGCACGCTCGCGAAGGCCAGCGCGAGGACGACGTCGACATCGCGTGGCTCGTCCTCGGCGTCGCGTTTCTCCGCTAGCAGCATCGACATGCCGACGACCAGCGCCACCTTGGCCAGCTCCGAAGGCTGCACCGAGAACCCGGCCGGCAGCACGATCCACGAGTGCGACCCGTTGACCGTCGACCCGAGCGGGGAGAGCACCGCGACCAGGCCGGCGAGCGACAGCAGATAGAGCACCGGCGCGTAGGCGCGCAACATCCGGTAGTCGAAGACCGAGGCAACGACCCCGAGCACGAGCCCGATCACCGCGTTGAGGACGTGCCTCTTCAGGTAGGCCTGCGGGTCGTCGCCGGTCTGCACCGCCGCCTGGCGGGTCGCCGACCACACGAGCACCGCTCCGATCGCGCACAGGGCGAGCACCGAGAGCAGCAGACTCCAGTCCAACCGCCGCAGTACGGAGTCCCGGTGCAGCAAGCCGGCCGCTCGGCGCTGCACGGGCACGGTGTAGGGCGCGACCCGGTAGCCGGTCGTCATGGCAGCACCACGGTGCCGTCGCGTCGTACGGCGGGCAGTTTGACGGTCGGGTGCCCCCCTGGGGGGCGGGCCTTCGACAGCTCGACCCGTGAGCCCGTGATGCCGAACAACGTCTTGTAGAGCTCGGCGACAGACGGCCCGGAGATCCCTGACCCCGTGCCGCCCTGCGAGACCATCATGACCACCGCGTACTGCGGGTCGTTCGCGGGAGCGTAGGACGCGAACCAGGACGTCGTCTGCTTGCCGTAGACCTCACCGGTGCCCGTCTTGGTGGCGACCGGCAGCTTGTCGAGCGGGAACTGCGCGCGCGCGAACGGGCCGTACCCCGTCCCGCTCTCGGTCACCGTCCGCAGCGCGTGGCGCAGCCACGACAGCGTGGAGCCGCTCACCGGAACAGTGCCCGCCGGCTTGGGCGCGATGCGGCGAACCAGCTCACCCTCCGGGGTCATCACGGCGCGACCGATGTGCGGCGTGACGAGGGTGCCGCCGTTGGCCACGGCGGCGTAGACGCGGGCCATCTGCAGCGGAGTCGTTGTCGTGTCGCCCTGCCCGATGGCGAAGTTGGCCGCGTCACCGCCGCGGTAGGCGTAGCCGTCGACGCAGTTCTCCCGGGACAGCTGGAGGAGGTAGGCCGCGCGCCGCGGATCGGTGCGCGCAACCTCGGGGTAGCCGGTCTTGGCCTTGGCGCAGTAGAAGTCCTTGGTGGCCTTCCAGTAGGCCCGCTTCCACGCCCGGTCCGCGATCCGACCGTCGGCCTCGCCTGGCAGGTCCAGCCCCGTCCGCCGGCCGAGACCGAAGGCCTTGGCCATGTCGGTGAACGGGTCCTTGGCGTTCTTCTTGGCGTCCAGGCCACCCATGCGCAGCCAGGTCTCGTAGGCAAACTTGTAGAAGACCGTGTCGCACGAGACCTGGATCGCGCGCAGCATGGAGATCACGCCGTAGGCCTGGGACTCGTAGTTGCGCTTCGGCGACCCGCCGATCGAGTAGGCAGACGGACAGTCATAGGACCCGTCCAGGGAGTAGCCGGCGCGCACCGCCGCGGGCAGGGTCACCGCCTTGAACGTCGACGCCGGTGCGAACTCGCCCTGGAAAGCCCGGGACTGGTTGGGGTAGTGGTTGCGTTTGCTCGAGATCTGCCGGTAGTCCTTGGTGCTGATCCCGCCGACCCAGATGTTCGGGTCGTACGTGGGGTAGCTCGCCATGGCGACGATCCCCCCGGTGTGGACGTCGAGCACGACCACCGCACCGGAGTCGGCCTTGAGCCTGGTGGCATAGCCCTTGTTGATGTCGCCCGTCAGGCGAGCCCGCAGAATCGCGGCCTTGAGCTGCGTCTCGGCCTCGGCCTGCACGTCGGCGTCGATCGTCGTGACGAGGTAGTTGCCTGGAACCGGGTCGGTCTGCGACACGACGCCGCTCACGCCGCCCTGGCTGTCGACCGCGAGCACCTTGACACCCGGTCGGCCCCGGAGGTCAGCGTCGTACTGGCGCTCCAGCCCCGTCCGACCGATCAGGTCGGTGGCTTGGAGGACCGTCTCTAGCCGGCGGCCGGCGGGCCGGGCACCGGGTTGGTTCCGCTCGGCCAGCTCCTCGTCGGTGACCGGGCCCAGGTAGCCGAGCTCGTGGGCGGCGTTGGCCCCCAGGGGCTGGGGGTACTCCCGCACCGCGGTCAGCTCGGCGGTCACACCGGGGAAGTCCTCACGGCGTTCCATGATCTGCAGGGCCATCTGGGTGTTGGCCTCGTCGGTCAGCGGGATCGGCTGGTACGGCGAGCCGTTGAAGCATCGCGGGGCTGGGCGGGCTCCCTCCGCGCCGCAGAGCCGTGTCTTCTCCCATACCGCGTCGACGGGCTCGCCGATCACCCGGGCTACTTTGGCCACCAGCTCGCGGCCTCCGTCGGGCTGGCGCAGCATCGCGGTGCGGCTGATCGACACAACCAGCGCCGTGCGGTTGCGCGCCAGCGGCCGGCCACGGCTGTCGAGGATCATGCCGCGGGCCGCCGGCGTGATGATCTCTCGGGTGCCGTTCTCTGTCGCGGCCGCCTGGTAGCTCTCCGACGCCAGCACCTGGAGGTACCACAACCGCCCGAGCAGCGTGGCGAGCAGGGAGAGGACGAGGACCTGCACCACCACCAGCCGCAGTCGGGATCGCTCACTCATGCGACCGACTCCGGACCGACACGATGCACGGCGGCCAGGACGGCCGGCAGCGCGAAAGCGCTCAGCACCACGTCGTAGGCAACGGCGGTGGGCAGCAGCCCGCTGACGGCGACCCAGGTCACCGACGCGTCGGCCATCAGGGCGCCCAGGCCGGCGTACAGCAGGACCGACGCCGCCGCGGCAAGCGCGACCACGGCGAGGGGCACGAACGCCGACCGGCGGGTCTCTGCCTGCGCGAGTCCCGCGAGGTAGCCGATGACGGTGAGCACCAACGCCCAGCGGCCGATCTCGTGGTCGGCGGGCGGCACCAGGTCGAGGGCCAGGCCGGCGGTGAAGCCGGTGACCAGCCCGAACGTCGGACCGAGAGCGAGCGCGAGGGCGACCACGACCAGCAGGACCAGGTCGGGGGTGGCCCCGGGCAGCGACAGCCGGTTCAGCAGGGTGACCTGCGCGGCCAGCGCTGAGGCGACGAGGACAGCGGCGAGCAGCAGCCTCGATGGCGCCGCCGTCACTGCTCGGCTCCGGGTCGGACGGTCTCGGTGACCGTCACGGTCGGTAGCGGCGTGGTCCGGGGCCGGGGTGGCAGGACCGCGTCCCGCGGATCCTTGCGCGGTGGCTGGACCACCACGCCGACGAGGTCGAGCGCGGAGAAGTCGACGTACGGCGAGATGCTGGCCGTGCGGGTCTGCGACCCCGGCGTTCCGCGGACGCCGCGCACCTCACCGACGGGGACCCCCGGGACGTACGGCGTGTCGCCCTGAGAGCCGAACGTCACCAGCCGGTCCCCCCGGACAACGGTTGATTGGCCGTCGAGCAGCTGCAGGTCCAGCAGGTCCTCGAGTCCTTGACCGGTCGTGAAGCCGACCTCCATCGAGCCTTCCAGCCGGACGCCGACGGATGAGTTCGGGTCAATGGCGAGCAGCACGGTCGCGGTCGTCGGACCGGCCGTCTTGACCCGGCCCACGAGCCCGTCGCCGTTGAGAACCGTCATGTCGGGCTGGACTCCGTCGCGGGTGCCGGCGTCGACGGTGACCGTCCACGAGAACGTCTGCGCCGCTCCGACCGCGATGACCTGCGCGGGCACGACCCGGTAGCGCCCGGCACCAGTAAGCCGGAGCAGCGCGTCGAGCTCGGCGGCCCGGTTGCGATCCAGGGCGCTGGTGCGCAGCTGACGGGTCAGCTCCTCCTTCTCCCGGCGCAGCCGGGCCAACTCGCCGCGGCCGTCGCCGAGCTCGGAGACGCTGTGGACCGCGTCTCCGACCGGACCGGCGATGGCGGCGGCAACCTGCTCCACGGGTCCGAAGACGGCAGCGGCGAAGGAGCGCAGCCCGTCCAGCGGTGATCTCTGCCCGTCACTTTCGGCCCGGTAGTCCAAGGTGATGAGGCCGATGGAGGTGACGAGGAGCAGCGCGAGCAGCAGCCGTGTCCGGCGGGTGTCGCGGTTCATGCCGCTGCGCCGATCAGTGCCGCGGCTCGGAGATCAGCACCTGCTGCAGGGCCTCGAACTCCTCGACGCACTTGCCCGAGCCCATCGCGACCGAGTCCAGGGGGCGATCGGTGATGTGGATCGGCATGCCGGTCTCGTGGCGCAGGCGCTCGTCGAGACCCTTGAGCAGCGCTCCGCCACCAGTGATGACGATGCCGCGGTCCATGATGTCGCCGGAGAGCTCGGGCGGGCACTTGTCCAGGGTCGTCTTGACCGCGTCGACGATCGAGTTGACGGGCTCCTCGATGGCTTTACGGATCTCCTCGGCGCTGACCACGATCGTTTTCGGGAGTCCCGAGACCAGGTCCCGCCCGCGAATCTCGGCGTGTGGCTCGTCCGGAGAGGGGAACGCGGACCCGATCGCCATCTTGATCTCCTCGGCGGTCCGCTCGCCGAGCATGAGTGAGTACTCCTTCTTGACGTAGGTGATGATCGCCGCGTCGAGCTCGTCGCCCCCGGTGCGGATCGACTGGCTGGTCACGATCCCGCCGAGTGAGATGACGGCCACCTCGGTCGTACCGCCGCCGATGTCCACCACCATGTTGCCCGTGGGCTCGTGGACCGGCAGCCCGGCGCCGATCGCGGCAGCCATGGGCTCCTCGATGATGTAGACCTTGCGCGCTCCTGCTGCAT
The DNA here is from genome assembly GCA_013698395.1 of Sporichthyaceae bacterium. Lineage (GTDB taxonomy): Bacteria > Actinomycetota > Actinomycetes > JACCUZ01 > JACCUZ01 > JACCUZ01. The sequence goes on along the minus strand of JACCUZ010000380.1, from coordinate 12,518 downwards.
AGCCGGCATCTTTCACGGCGCGCTGCTCCACACCGGTGATCCCGCTCGGCACACAGACGACGATGCGCGGCTTGGCCAGGTGGCGGCGGCGGTGCACCTTCTGGATGAAGTACCGCAGCATCCGCTCGGTGGTGTCGAAGTCGGCGATCACACCGTCCTTGAGCGGGCGGATGGCGACGATGTAGCCCGGCGTGCGGCCGATCATCTTCTTCGCCTCGGCGCCCACCGCCAGAATCCCGCCCGTGTTGGTGTTGATCGCCACCACGGACGGCTCGTTGAGCACGATCCCCTTGCCGCGAACGTAGACCAGGGTGTTGGCGGTGCCGAGGTCGACAGCCATGTCGCGGCCGATGAACGACATGTTGGTGCCCATGAGCGGGGATGGCCTTCCGGATTAGCCGTGCGAGGTGGTCACGAAGGTGCAGGGAGCCGACGAGCCGTGCGTGTCGTCCCGTCCTGCATCGTATCGGCGCGACCGCGCCCGAACCGAAGGACGCGCGCCGGGTCTTTCAAGATCGTTCGCGACGTTGCGCGACGACCTGCCGAGCGACACGCCCACCATTTCGGCGGAACGTAGCGAAGGATCTTGGGCCGACGTGGCCCGGACAACGATCGGGCTGCCCGGCCACGGTCATCCACAGGCGGCGTCGATCCCCAGCTCGGGCGGAGCGGGCATCAGGGCCCGCTAGGGGCACCAGGGTCGCGAGGTGGCCCGGTTCCTGCGTCCGCTCGGCGAGACCCTCGTCAGCCGTCCACGGACGACCGCGCACCTGGTGGCGGCCGGCGTGTCGCCGTACGAGCTGTCCGGGGCGCTGTGGACCCGGGTTCTACGCGGAACCTACGTCTGGGGACCCGGTCCGGCCCAGGTGGATGAGCCGAGGACCCGGATCCTCGCAGCCGCCGAGCTGATGCCAAAGGGTGCCGCCATTGGTGGCTGGGCCGCCCTGCACCTCCTCGGGGTGCTTGACATGGACGGCAGGACCGGTCCAGGGGCGGCGGTGGAGCTGCCGGTCCTGGTGTGCGTCGGGCCGGCCGGCCGGATGCGGCGACGTCCTGGCGTACACGTCGACCGAAGCGCCCTCGGCCCGCATGACCTGGCCGAGGTGGATGGCGTCTCGGTCACGACGGCGGTGCGCAGCTGCGTGGACATCATGCGCTCGGACGGGCTCGAGGAGGGGACTGTGGCGGGCGACGCGGCGATCAGGTTCGGCGCCATGACCAGGGCTGGGCTCATCACGTACGTCGCAGGCGTGTCCCGGATGCGGGCCATCCCGGTGATCCGGCGCGCTGCGGCGCTTGTCGACGGCCGGGCAGCCTCCCGCCCGGAGAGCCGGTTCCGGGTCGTCTGGGTCGTGGAGGCGGGGTTGCCGGTGCCGCTGGTCAACTGTGACGTGGTCGACGAGCAGGGGTTCCTGCTCGGTGTCGCGGACCTGATCGACCTGGAGGCAGCCATGGTCGGTGAGTACGACGGCAAGGACCACCGAGACCTCAAACGCCACACATCGGACAACGTCCGGGAGGAAGGGTTCGAGCGGCACAACCTCGTGGTCGTACGCGCCACCGCCCTCGATCTCTGGCCCCGGCGTGCGCGGCTCGTCACCAGGTTGCAAGCTGCGCACCGAGACGGGCTATCACGCGACCGCAGTAGGGACCGCTGGGACATCCGCCGCTGGACCACCACGTGATCCCGAAGATCGTTCGGCACCTATCGCGAAGGCCCGCCGGACGACACACCGACCGTTTCTGCCTGACGTCTCGAACGATCTTTGGCGGCCGGCTCGGCTGAGCCGTCGGACGGCTCGGCAGGGCGGCGGCGCGCCGGCGCGGCTACAGGTCCGGGAAGAAGATCGCGATCTCGCGGGCCGCCGACTCCGGGGAGTCGGAGGCGTGGACCAGGTTCTCCCGGTTCGACAGGGAGAAGTCGCCGCGGATCGTGCCGGCTGCCGCCGCCCGCCCGTCGGTCGCACCGTTGATCGCCCGAACCACGGCGATCGCCTGGTCGCCCTCGAGGACCATGGCGACCAGCGGCCCGGACGTGACGAACGCCCGAAGCGGTGGGTAGAAGTCGCGGTCCACGTGCTCGGCGTAGTGCCGATCAGCGGTCACCTCGTCCACCATCCGCAGATCCATGGCCACGATCGACAGGCCCTTGCGCTCGAAGCGGGCGAGCACCTCTCCCACCAGGGACCGGCGGACGGCGTCGGGCTTGATCAGGACCAGGGTGCGCTCGCTCACGAGCGCGAACCCTACCGACCCGGCTGAGGCCCCGGCGGCGACTGCTGCCCTGGCGGCTCACGCTGCAGCCGCGCCACCTTGCGGCCGAGGTAGAGCGCCAGGAACCACAGCCCGGCGAAGAGCAGACCCAGGAAGAACATCGCGGGTACGACGAGGCCGGCGGCGATGACGGCGACCTGGAGTGCCGAGCCGACGGCGTACCCCCACGGCCGCCGCAGCAGGGCCGCGGCGATCACGCAGGCCCCGGCCAGGCTGCCTCCGACCTGCCACAGCGTGGTGTCGTCCACCTCGGAGAGGTCGAGCGCTACCAGGGTGGCGAAGAACACGACCATGCCCTCGAAGACCAGGACGGCGGCGGCGATGCCCTTCACGAGACGGAGTCGGGGTGCGGGCTGCCGATCATGACGCGCTGTTCTTGCCGAGCAGCGTCCTGGCCTGGGCGACGGTGACGATGGAGCCGGTGACGAGCACGCCCGAGCCACCGAGATCGGAGTCGGTCTCTGCGAGATCCACTGCTGAGTCGATGGCGTCGTCGAGGCGCCGGACGACCTCGACCCGGTCGGCGCCGAACACCTCGACCGCCACGGCGGCGAGCTCGTCGACCGGCATAGCCCGCTCCGACGCCGCCTCGGTGACCACCACCTCGGCAAGGACAGGCTCGAGGTGCGCGAGGATCCCGTGTACGTCCTTGTCCGCCATCGTCGCCACGACACCGACGAGCCGCGTGAAGTGGAAGTCCTCGCTGATCGCCCGGGCCGTCACCGCAGCCCCGGCGGGATTGTGTGCCGCATCCAGCACCACTGTCGGCGATCGCCGGACGACCTCCAGGCGGCCGGGCGAGGAGGCGTTCGCGAACGCCGCCCGGACGAAATCGACGTCGAGCCGTTGGCGCTCACTGTGGGCGCCACCCAGGAAGGCCTCGACTGCCGCCAGGGCGACCGACGCGTTGTGAGCCTGGTGACCGCCGAGCAACGGCAGGAAGATCTCGTCGTACTCCCCCGCGAGCCCGCGCAGCCCGAGCAGCTGGCCGCCGACGGCAAGTGACCGGGAGACGACGCCGAACTCCAACCCCTCGCGGGCCACGATGGCGTCGACCTCGATGGAGCGACGGAGTAGGACATCCGCCGCCTGGACGGGCTGCTGGGCGAGCACGCCGTATGACCCCGGCTTGAGGATGCCCGCCTTCTCGGCGGCGATCGCGTCGATCGTCGAGCCAAGGAAGCGCACGTGGTCGATGGCGATGGGCGTGACCACGGCCACGACCGCGTCGGCGACATTCGTCGCGTCCCAGGTGCCACCCATCCCGACCTCGACCACCGACACGTCGACCGGTGCGTCGGCGAACCCGGCGAAAGCCATCGCCGTCAGCACCTCGAAGAACGACAGCCGCACCTGGTGGCGGGAGTCGACCAGGTCCAGGTAGGGCGCCACATCGTCGTACATCGCGACGAAGCGGTCCGGGTCTACCGGCCGGCCGTCAAAGCAGATCCGTTCCCGCACCGAGTGCAGGTGTGGGCTGGTGAACCGCCCAGTGCGCAGACCGAACTCGCGCAGCAGTGACTCGATCATCCGGGTCGTCGAGGTCTTGCCGTTGGTCCCCGCCACCTGGATCACCGGGGCCGACTCCTGCGGTGAGCCGAGCAGGTCGAGGAGCTCGCCGATGCGGTCCAGCGAGGGAACGAGGTCATGCTCGGGCGCGCGAGCCAGGATCGATTGCTCCACCTCGCGCAGACGTGCGTGGTGTGGGGGCTCGCTCACGTGCGGAGTCTAGGGAGCCAGCCCGGGCGCGCTCGTCGGGAGCGGGTCGTCGGCGTACGCGCCATAGGATCCGCGACCATGGAGCAGCAGCAGGCGTCGTCTCCGGCTGCCGGCCACGCCTACCCGCGGCTGCCGGACAAGCCGACGGTCGACGGGCTCGAGGCGCGCTGGCTGGCGGTGTGGGAGGACCAGGGCACGTACCGCTTCGACCGCTCCAAGACGCGCGAGCAGGTCTTCTCCATCGACACCCCTCCGCCCACCGTGAGCGGCTCGCTGCACGTGGGTCACGTCTTCTCCTACACCCACACCGACATCATCGCGCGCTACCGGCGGATGCGCGGGCTCGAGGTCTTCTACCCGATGGGCTGGGACGACAACGGTCTGCCGACCGAGCGGCGGGTGCAGAACGACTACGGCGTGCGGTGCGACCCATCGCTGCCCTACGACCCGGACTTCACGCCCCCCGAGAAGCCCGACACCAAGCGGCCGGTCCCGATCTCCAGGCGGAGCTTCATCGCCCTCTGCGAGGAGTGGACCGGGCAGGTCGAGCAGGCCTACGAGGACCTCTGGCGCACCGTCGGACTCTCCGTCGACTGGACCCAGAAGTACACGACGATCGGCGAGGCCTCCATAGCGGCCTCCCAGCGAGCCTTCCTGCGCAACCTCGCCCGCGGTGAGGCGTACCAGTCCGAGGCCCCGAGCCTGTGGGACGTCACGTTCCAGACGGCGGTGGCGCAGGCCGAGCTCGAGGCGCGGGAGTACCCGGGCCACTTTCACCGGGTCGCCTTCTCCTCCGACCGCGGCCCGGTCCACATCGAGACGACACGGCCGGAGCTGATTCCGGCCGTCGTGGCACTGGTCGCGCACCCGGGTGACGAGCGCTACCAACCACTCTTCGGAAGCACGGTGCGCTCTCCCATCTTCGGCGTCGAGGTGCCGGTGCTTGCCCACGCGGCCGCCGAGCCGGACAAGGGAGCCGGGGTTGCCATGGTGTGCACGTTCGGCGACCTCACCGACGTGCTGTGGTGGCGTGAGCTGGACCTGCCGACCCGCTCGGTCGTCGGCCGGGACGGCCGACTCCTGCGCGAGGCTCCGGAGTGGCTCGCGCACGAGCCTGCCGCCTCCGCGTACGCGGCGCTGGCGGGGAAGACGACGTTCTCGGCGCGCGCGGCGATGGTCGACCAGCTGCGCGAGTCCGGCGACCTCGCCGGCGAGCCGGTGCCGACCTCTCGGATGGCCAACTTCTACGAGAACGGCGACCGGCCGCTGGAGATCGTCACGAGCCGGCAGTGGTACATCCGCAACGGCGGCCGTGACGAAGAGCTGCGCAAGGCGTTCATCGAGCGAGGCCGGGAGATCACCTGGGTCCCCGACTTCATGCGGCACCGCTACGAGAACTGGGTGTCCGGCCTGCAGGGCGACTGGCTCGTCAGCCGGCAACGGTTCTTCGGGGTCCCCTTCCCGGTGTGGTACCGACTCGACGACGACGGGCAGCTGGAGTACGACGAGCCGGTGCTGGCCGACGAGGCGTCACTGCCGGTCGACCCGGCTTCTGCCGTCCCGACCGGCTTCACCGAGGACCAGCGCGACCAGCCGGGCGGGTTCACCGCCGACCCGGACGTGATGGACACCTGGGCCACCTCGTCGCTGTCCCCCCAGGTGGTCTGCGGGTGGGAGCGCGACCCCGACCTGTTCGCCCGCACCTTCCCGATGGACATGCGGCCGCAGGCGCACGAGATCATTCGCACCTGGCTGTTCTCCAGCGTCGTGCGGGCTCACTACGAGCACCAGACGGTCCCGTGGTCGCACGCGGCGATCTCCGGTTTCGTCGTCGACCCCGACCGCAAGAAGATGTCGAAGTCGAAGGGCAACGTCGTGGTGCCCAGCGACATCCTGGAGCAGTACGGGTCCGACGCGGTTCGGTGGCGTGCAGCGGGCGCGCGGCCAGGAACGGACAGCCCGTTCGACGAGACCCAGATGAAGATCGGCCGGCGGCTGGCCATCAAGATCCTCAACGCGAGCAAGTTCGCACTCTCGTTCGGGGCCGTCGAAGACCCCGCCGCGGTCGCCGACCCACTGGACCTGGCCCTGCTCGCAACGCTCGCGGGCGTGGTGAGGGAGGTGACCGAAGCAATGGAGGACTACAACTACACCCGCGCGCTGGAGGTCACGGAGACCTTCTTCTGGTCCTTCTGCGACGACTACCTGGAGCTGGTGAAGGACAGGGCGTACGGAGGGCGAGGCGGGCCGGCGGCCACATCAGCGAAAGCGACCCTCGCCACCGCCCTGTCGGTGCAGCTGCGCCTGTTCGCCCCCGTGCTGCCGTTCGTCACCGAGGAGGCCTGGTCCTGGTGGCAGGAGGGCTCGGTGCACCGGGCAGCCTGGCCGGTGGCCGACGAGGTGGCGGCGCTGGCGCGCGGCGCTGACGCGGCGGTGCTGCGGGACACCTCGGTGGTGCTGGCGGCGGTCCGCAAGGCCAAGTCAGAGGCGAAAACGTCGATGCGTACCGAGGTGAGCTCGGCCACCGTCACCGGGCCCCAGCAAGCGCTGGACCGAGTGGCCCTGGCCGAGGCGGACCTGCGGGCAACCGGCAGGGTGGGAGCGGTGGTCTTCCGGGCGGACGGCGGACCGCTGAGCGCCGACGTGGCCCTCTGAGTCGCCTTCGTGCCCGTCGCCGGGCCGGGGTAGCCAAGGTCAGGCGGACTTCTCCCGGCGCTCCCGCTTCGGTGTCTCGCGGGGCACGAGTGTCGGGTTCACGTGCTCGAGCACGACCTCGCGGGTGATGACGACCTTGGCAACGTCCTTGCGGGACGGCACCTCGTACATCACGGAGAGCAGGACCTCCTCCATGATGGCGCGCAGCCCGCGGGCCCCGGTGCCGCGCAGGATCGCCTGGTCGGCCACCGCCTCCAGCGCGTCGTCGGTGAACTCCAGCGCGACACCGTCGATGTCGAAAAGCCGTTCGTACTGCCGGACCAACGCGTTGCGCGGCTCGGTGAGGATCCGGACGAGAGCTTCCCGGTCGAGCTGGCGGACGCTGGTGATGACCGGCAACCGGCCGATGAACTCCGGGATCATGCCGAACTTGAGCAGGTCCTCGGGTAGGACGTCACCGAAGACGTCGGCCGAGTCCCGGTCGGCCTTGGAGTGCAGAGTGGCCCCGAAGCCCAGGCCCTTGCGCCCGATCCGCCCCTCGACGATCTTCTCGAGACCGGAGAACGCTCCCCCCACGATGAACAGAACGTTGGTCGTGTCGATCTGGATGAACTCCTGGTGGGGGTGCTTGCGCCCGCCCTGCGGGGGCACCGAAGCTGTGGTGCCCTCCAAGATCTTCAGCAAGGCCTGCTGCACGCCCTCACCGGAGACGTCACGGGTGATCGAAGGGTTCTCGCTCTTGCGAGCGATCTTGTCGACCTCGTCGATGTAGATGATGCCGGTCTCGGCCTTCTTGACGTCGTAGTCGGCCGACTGGATCAGCTTGAGCAGGATGTTCTCGACGTCCTCGCCGACGTAGCCGGCCTCGGTCAGGGCGGTCGCGTCGGCGATGGCGAACGGCACGTTCAGCATGCGCGCCAGCGTCTGGGCCAGGTGGGTCTTCCCGCAGCCGGTCGGACCGATGAGCAAGATGTTGGACTTCGCCAGCTCCACGTGCTCGTCTCGGCCAGCCTTGGTCGCGCCCGCCTCCCCGGCTTGCACCCGCTTGTAGTGGTTGTAGACGGCCACCGCCAGGGCCTTCTTCGCGACGTCCTGGCCCACAACGTAGGAGTCGAGGAACTCGCAGATCTCTATTGGCTTGGGCAGCTCGTCCCACTTGAGGTCCGAGCTCTCCGACAGCTCCTCCTCGATGATCTCGTTGCAGAGATCGATGCACTCGTCACAGATGTAGACGCCGGGACCGGCGATGAGCTTCTTGACCTGCTTCTGGCTCTTTCCGCAGAACGAGCACTTCAGCAGGTCGCCGCCGTCACCGATGCGTGCCACCCGGGGGCCTCTCCCTCTCGCAGGCCCGGCCAGGTGGCCGGGTCATGTCTTGCCCGACGGTACCCCGGACGGGCCTCGGACGCCTCCATTACCGCGCCGATGTGACCGGACGGGCGCGTCCCGCGCAGTTGGGCGCGGCTCCGGTCTCGGCGTCAGAACAATTCAGCCTCCTCGGGTGGTGAGCACCCGGTCGACCAGCCCGTACTCCACGGCTTCCTCGGCGGTCAGGATCTTGTCGCGCTCGATGTCGGACTCGACCTGCTCCAACGTGCGGTTGCTGTGCTTGGCGAGCATCGACTCGAGCAGCTTGCGCATGCGAAGGATCTCGCGGGCCTGGATCTCCACGTCACTGGCCTGGCCACCACCCTCGGTGTAGGGCTGGTGGATGAGGATCCGGGAGTTGGCCAGCGCGAACCTCTTGCCGGGGGAGCCAGCCGCGAGGATGACCGCCGCGGCGGAGGCGGCCTGACCGAGGCAGGTCGTCTGGATGTCGGGACGGACGAAGTTCATCGTGTCGTAGATCGCGGTGAGGGCTGTGAACGAGCCGCCGGGCGAGTTGACGTAGATGGAGATGTCGCGGTCGGGGTCCATCGACTCGAGCGTCAACAGCTGGGCCATCACGTCGTTGGCGATCGTGTCGTCGATGGCTTGGCCGAGAAAGATGATGCGCTCCTCGAACAGCTTGGTGTAGGGGTCGAGGCGCTTGAAGCCGTAGGACGTGCGCTCCTCGATGACCGGCAGTACGTAACGCGAGCTCGGCAGGTGAAGGTCGCTCATGCCGTGCCCCCGGAACCCGGAACCTGACCGGCGCTGACGGCGACCTGGTCGACCATGCCGTAGTCCTTTGCCTCATCGGCGGTGAACCAGCGGTCGCGGTCGGAGTCCCGCTCGATCTGGTCCACGCTCTGACCGGTGTGCCGGGCGATGAGCTCGGCCATCTTCTGCTTCGTGTAGAGCATCTGCTCGGCCTGGATCTTGATGTCCGACGCCGTGCCGCCGAGGCCACCCGAGGGCTGGTGCATCATCACCCGGGCGTGCGGCGTGGCATAGCGCTTGCCCGGGGCACCGGCGCAGAGGAGAAACTGGCCCATCGAGGCCGCCAGCCCCATGGCCACCGTGGCCACGTCGTTCTTGACGAACTGCATGGTGTCGTAGATGGCCATGCCCGCCGACACGGAACCACCGGGGGAGTTGATGTAGAGCCAGATGTCCTTGTCGGGGTCGTCGGCCGCCAACAGCAACAGCTGGGCGCAGATGGCGTTGGCCATCGAGTCCTCGACGACGGACCCGAGAAAGATGATGCGCTCGCGAAGCAGCCGGTTGTAGACCTGGTCGTCCAGGCCCATGCCTTGCGGCTGGGATGCCCGGCCCTGGGGGATCAGCTCACTCACTGCTCGTCACCTTGTCTCATCGGGTGGTCTCCATCGGCGAGTTCGGTTTCCGGCGATCAACTGGTTGCGACACTAACGCCCACCCTGGACACGCTGATCCCGCGACGCGGCGCTGTTCGCTGACGGCGCACGCTCTACCGCCGGATGCGTCAGCGGACGGATTTCGAAAGCCGGAGACCCACGGCACTGGCCGCCAGCAGGGTCAGGCCGGCCATGAGCAGGGCACCGGCGACCGATACCGAGCCCTCGGTCCAGTCGTGCAGCGCTTCGGGCACGACCAGGGTCGTCGCGATCACGCCCGCGACGAGCACCGGCCAGCCACGGGTGAGGACGAAGCCGGCATAACCCGCCGCAGCGACCGCCGCCGTCAAGGCGTAGGCCAAGCCCTGCGACCCGCTGCCGGTGATCACGGGTAGCTGCGCGCCGATGAGGGCGAGGAGGGCGGCGATCGAGAAGCCCAGGTCACGTTCTCGCAGGACGCGAGCCGCGGTGAGCGTCGCCCACGCGGCGGCGAGAGCGACAAAGGACAACGCGTACGCCGTGCTGGTCGTTGTCTCGGCGAGCTCGTCCACGGCCGAACCGACAAGCGCCGTAGCGGCCAAGCCTGCGGCCACGTGACCCGGTCCACCCGGCACCAGCAGGTAGGCCACCCCGCCGAGAAGAAGACCGGTCGCCGCCGCCACCACTGCCGGGTCGCTCTCCACCAAGACGCCCACCCCCCCGGACAGGGCTGCGGCGGCCAACCCCCAGAGTGTTGACACGAGGCGCCGACGCGCTGAGTCCGGCTGCCGACCCAGGCCATCCGGACCGAGCCCCGAGCCGATCACGATCGCCACCCCGCCGGCAACCAGGACGGCGCCAGCAACCAGCAGGAAGGCCGCGCGCGTCGCGTCTTCGAGATCAGACCACTCGGTGCCGAGGAACAGCGCGGCGGCGCTCAGGGCCAGGGCGCCGCCGAGGTAGCCGGCGATCTCGGCCAGCCGCCCGCGGCGGTCGGGGGCTGCCTTGTCGACGGCCGAATCGCCGACCGCGACGCGCTGGAGGATCACGTCCGCTTGCTGGCGGGTGAGGACGTCGTCCGCGACAACGGCATCCAGCACCGCGATCAGGCGATCACGCTCTATGTGGCCGGAGATGTGGCCAGCGGCCGTGCGGCCGCCTGACCTCGGCGTCGGGGTCGAGGAGGTAGTGATCATCGTCGGAGCCCTTCAGGAGGTGCTACCAGGGGGCTTCCAGACTGGCCGCCGGCAACGACGCTGTCCTGAGTACGCCGACTCAGGCGAGATCGCGAGCTCAGACCTCCTGCGGCTCGGCCTCGTCCACCTCCACGACTCCGTCCCCGCCCGGCGTGTCCTCGCGCAACGCCTCGAGGTCGACCGGCCGACCGGACTCGTCGGTCACGGCGGCTCGTTCCAGGATGAGAGCGAGGGCCTTTCCGCGTACGACCTCAGACACCAACACCTGCAACTGCCCCGCCTGCACGACCTGCTGGGCGAACTCGTCGGGCGGCATCCCGTAGCGCGATGCGCTGCGCACGATGTGCTGGCTCAGCTCGGCCTCGTTGACCGAGAGCTTCTCCTTCTCGACCACCTTGTCAAGGACGAACTGCGCGGTCAGGGCGTCGCGGGTCCGCTTCTCGATGTCGGCGTCGAACTCCTCGGCGCTCTGGCCCTCGGCAGCCAGGAAGTCCTCGCGGCTCATCCCGGCCGATTCGAGCTGGTGCGCCAGCGTGTGGTTGCGCGCCTCGACCTCGGCCTTGAGGACGTTCTCCGGCAGGGGAATCTCGACGGCCGCGAGCAACGCCTCGAGCACCCGGTCGCGGGCCTGGACCCCCTGTTCGAGCTGCTTCATCCGCTCCACGCGGGTCCGCACGTCGGCGCGCAGCTCGTCGATCGTGTCGAACTCGCTGGCCAGCTGGCCAAAGTCGTCGTCGAGCTCGGGGAGCTCCCGCTCCTTGACGGCCGTCAGCTCCACGGTCACCACCGCGTCCTGGCCGGCATGGTCGCCGCCGACGAGCGCGGTGCTGAACTCTCGCGACTCCCCCGCGGACAGCCCCGTCACCGCATCATCGAGCCCCTCGAGCAACGTGCCCTGACCGACCTGATAGCTCAGCCCCTTGGCGCTCAGGTCCTCGATGACCTCGCCACCGACGGTTGCTGACAGATCCATCGACACGAAGTCGCCCTCCGCGGCTGGCCGGTCCACGCCGGTCAGCGTGGCGAACCGCTCGCGCAGCCCTTCGAGCTGTTCGTCCACGTCGGCGTCGCTCACCTCGGCGTCATCGACGGTGGCCGCCAGCCCGTCGTACTCGGGCAGGTCGAACTGCGGGCGCACGTCCACCTCGGCGGTGAACGTCAAGCGTTGGCCGTCCTCGAGTGCGGTGATGTCCACTTCGGGCCGACCCAGGGCGTGGACGTCGTGCTCCTCGACGGCGCGGCCGTAGAGCTTGGGCAGGGCGTCGTTGACCGCCTCTTCAAGCACAGCGCCGCGACCGATGCGCTGGTCGATCACCCGCGGCGGGACCTTTCCCTTGCGGAAGCCCGGGATCGTGACCTGACCGCCGATCTTGCGGTACGCCGCGTCGAGGCTCGGCTTCAGCTCCTCGAACGGCACCTCGACGGTCAGCTTCACCCGGGTCGGGTTGAGGGTCTCCAGATCGGTTTTCACGAGCAGCGGGCTCCTTGCGGCAACATGACGGCGTGGGGCTGGACGGCACAGTGCGAGGACCGGCATGGTGCCGGGGTGGGTGGGGTCGGGGCGGGGAGACTCGAACTCCCGATCTCCTGCCCCCAAAGCAGGCGCGCTAGCCACTACGCTACGCCCCGCAGCGCACATGGCATCCTAGAGCCAGTTCCGACGGGCGGCTAATCCCTGGCTGGCGTCCCCACCAGCGCTCGCCGGGTCGAGGCCGTCGCGGCGGCCATGCGGGTGTAGCTCAATGGCAGAGCCCCAGCCTTCCAAGCTGGCCATGCCGGTTCGATCCCGGTCACCCGCTCCACTGTTTTCGCAGGTCAGACGCCCTTTTCGGTGATTGGCCAATGACCGCTGTTGGCCCTGAAAACCCCTCTGTGACCTCCCGTTAGGTCACGGCTAGGTCATGCCGAGGTCACGCCGAATGGCCGTCCGGCCAGCCCAGCGGCGTCACCTCCCGCA
>JACCUZ010000378.1 GCA_013698395.1 Sporichthyaceae bacterium | reverse complement strand
ACCGAACGAGGAGCGGGCGAGGTCCACCACCACAGGGTCGATCTCGAAGAAGTCCATCCGCTGGCCCGGTGTCCCATAGGCCGAGAGGGTCCCGACGCCCATGCCGACGAGCGCCACTTCGTCAAGGATCGGCGTGTCCTTGTACACCGTCATGACGTCGCCGATCGGGCCGCTGCGGGTGTAGTAGGCCGTCGGCTCGCCGACCGACGGCCCTGAGAGTTCTTCCCAGCCGTGGGACGTCGTGCCGTGCACCAGCACCCGTCGCTCGGAGCCTTCCGTCACCTTGTAGCTGCCGAAGAACGTCCGCTCCCGGCGCAGCACGCCCTCCCCCGCCACCTGGTGGGCGATGAACGCATAGACCAGCACCAGCGACATGACCACCACCGGAACCCGGGCGAGCCACCGGAAAGGACCTAGACGCCGGAACAGTGGATCCAGCACCGCCGCAGCGGCTGACACGGCGAGCAACGGCACCAACGCGACCACGACCGGGTACTCCAGCGGCCGGTCCAGCAGCACGGGTGCGAGCAGGCCGTTGAGCAGCCCGCCGAGCGCGCCACCCAGAGACACGAGAAGGTAGAAACCGGTCAGGTGCTCCACCGGTGGCCGGCTGGCCGAGAGCCGGCCGTGAGCCGCCAATCCTGCCAAGGTCAGCAGCCCGAGGTCGAGTGCCATGGAGACCCACACGGCTGGTCGCCAGGCGCCGGCAACCACAACCAACACCGGCAGGCAGAGGCCGGCTGCCAGCAGTGCCGTGACCCGCGGTGGCCGCCTCGACGACCGGCCGAAGGCCACCACGAACGTCGCCAGATAGACGGCTAACGGCACGGTCCAGAACAGCGGAATCGCGGCGATGTCTGTCGACACGTGGGTGGTCACGCCCAGCATGAGGCTGGACGGGACGAAGGCGATCGCGACCCAGCCGACGCGGGTCCGCATCGACGGCCCCCGTGCTGGGTCGGCCACCGAGGACGACTCCAGCGTCGGCGGCTCGGCGCGCGTACGCCTGGAGGCAAGACCTGCCATCACCCCACAGCCGCCGACCATCAGGGCGAAGCCGACGTAGGCCCACGACCACCAGCGCGTCTGGGCCGCGAGCCCTACAGACGGTTCGACAAGGAACGGGTAGCCCAGCAGCCCCACGACGCTGCCTGCGTTGCTGGATGCGTAGAGGAAGTAGGGGTCAGCAGCACGCCGGTGACCGGTCCAGGAGAACCATCTCTGCAGCAAGGGTCCGGTGGTGGCCAGCAACGCGAACGGCAACCCGGCAGCAAGGGCGAGCACCCGCAGCAGCCACAGCGCCGGCTCGCCATCGACTGGTGGAGCGGTGTCCGGCGGCACGGCAATTGGCAGCACCAGCAGCGGCGCGGCGAGCAGCACCAGGTGGACCCACGGCTGGCGTCGCGAGCCAAGCCTCCGCGTCGAGATGTGGACGTAGCCGTAGCCAGCAAGCAGCAGCGCCTGAAAGAACAGCGTGCAGGTGTTCCACACCATGGGCGAACCACCGAAGGCCGGCAGCACGAGCTTGGCCAGCATCGGCTCGATGAGGAACAGCAATGCCGCGCCGAGGAACGAAGCGGCACCGAAGAGGACAAGCACGCGTCCAGTCTCCTGGGGCTGCAAGGGGTCCTAGCGGGACCTCAGGACAGGCGGCGCGTCCCCGAACCCATCAGCAGGGCGACCCCCACCGTGAGAGCGAGCAATCCGGCGAGGCCGATGAGGACGACCCGGCCACCGCCGGTGCTCGGGAGACCGCCCAACTCAATCGAGGTCTCGTCTGACGACGGGTCCGAGCTGCCACCATCGGAGCCGGAACCGTCCCCATCATCGACGGATTCGTCGCCGTCACCGCTGCCGCCGCTGCCTGAGTCGTCATCGCCGTCGTCGCCGTCGCCTGAGCCGCCGCTCCCACCCGAGCCGCCGGCACCGGCACCGGCACCGGCACCGGCCACGTAGGTGAAGCCAGCAAGCTTCGTGGCGTCGGCACCGGGGAGTACGACGACCACGTCGGCCGTCCCCGCCGCGCCGGCGGGCGTCGTAAGGGTGATCGTGGTGTCGCTGACGACGACAACACCCGTTGCCGGCACTCCGTCGAAAGTCACGCCCGTCGCCCCGATGAACCCGGTGCCGGTGAGCGTGACAGACGTCCCGCCCGACGTCGGTCCGCTCGGCGAGACCGTGGTCAGCGTGGGTGCGACGTAGGTGTACGTCAGCGGCGGCGTGGACCCTGCTGACGTGGTGACCACGACCGAGACCGGCCCCGCCGTCTCGTCACGAACGTCAACGTTGTGCCACCAGCCCCCCACTGTCACCGCGGTCGCGGGGATGGCCACGCCGCCGATAGTCACCGTCGTCGCCCCGGGTACGAAGTTGCTACCGGTCACGGTCACGGTCTGTCCGCCCGCGGTCGGCCCGCTGGGCGGAGCAAGCGAGAGGGCGGTCGGGGCCGGGAGCGCCGGGCGCTCACAGGAGGCCTGCGCCAGCGTGATGGTTCCTGTGGTCGTCGCCACGCCGGCCACGACGGCATTGACCGTCAGAACGAGGGCTGTGGAGGCAGCGGTATCGGTGGTGATGGTCCTGGTGTCGAAGTCCAGCGTCGCAGTCCCCGAGACGCCCGGGAGGCCGAGCGCGACGACGACCGGAGTACTCGCGTCGACCGTGACCGTGGTGCCGGCGACAACGACTGTCGCGGGAAGGCCCACTGTGGCGGTGGTCGCCGCCGTGCGGTCGGTCGGACAGACCGCCTCGGCGCTGAGCGACGAGGCGGTGAGCAGAGCGTTGCCACCCGTGAGGCCTGGCACTTCGACGATCGCGTTCGTGATCGACGTGGTACCGCGAGACTCTGTCGCCGTCGAGATCGCCGTCGAAGTCACGGCGGAGCCTGACACCAGGGTGACAAAACCAAGG
>JACCUZ010000376.1 GCA_013698395.1 Sporichthyaceae bacterium | reverse complement strand
GCGCTGGCCCGAGAGCACCAGGCCACGCCGAGAACTCGCGGACTACGCGAGGCGCTGCGGCAGGTCCTGGTTACCCGGCAAGCGGTTCTGGTCAGCCGCACCAAAGCGATCAACGAGCTCAAGAGCCTCATCGTGGTGGCCCCGGAGCATCTGCGGGCCGGTCTGCGCGGGGTTCCGCTGGCCAAGCAGCTCACCAGGATCGCGGGGCTCACCAGCCCAGCCGACGCGACTGTCGAGCACCGCGTGACCGTCCTGACGCTGCAGTCGATCGCAGCCCGTGTCGAGTTCCTGCTCGAGCAGACCACCCAGCTTGACCCCGAACTACTGAGGCTGGTCAAGGAGCATCCCGCCGGCCCGACGCTGCTGGCCGAGCCCGGCGTCGGCCCCGTTGTCGCGGCGCAACTGCTGGTCAGCTGGTCCCATCGTGGCCGGGTCCGCAACGAGGCCGCGTTTGCCTCCCTGGCCGGAGTCGCGCCGCTGGAGGCCAGCAGCGGCCAACGTTCCCGCCACCGACTCAACCGCGGCGGCGACCGCGACCTGAACCGGGCGCTGCACACAGTCGCCATCACCCGGCTGCGTTGCCATCCGGAATCTCGGAGTTACGAAACTAAGCGCACCGCCCTGGGCAAGACCCACCGCGACATCCGCCGATCCCTCAAGCGCACTCTCGCGCGACGCCTCTACCGCCGCATCCAAGCCGCCACCGCGACATCCCCAACCGGCTCGATCCCGACCTCGGCGGCTGCTTGACAAACATAGGAGCGTCCAACGGGCTGCTGCGCCAGTACTTCGCCAAGGGCACCGACCTCAGCGTTCACCCTGCCGAGGAACTCGCTCGCGTCGCCTTCGAACTCAACGGCCGCCCCCGCAAGACACTGAACTGGCGCACCCCCGCCGAAGCCCTCAACGCACTACTGTCCCCAGCAGCCTGACAAGCCCGTGTTGCGACGACCGGCTGAATCCGCCCCGGGGTGGCCGGCAGCGGGCCGGCACGGCGGAGGCCCGCCCTGGTGGCGCTGCCGGGAAGGTTGCCGGGGCTACCGGCGTTGTGACTCTCGACGGTGGGCAGAATGCCCGTGTTCGTCCGGTCTCGACGAGAGGTAGGGCTGCGTGTCAGGCATTGCGTCAGCGAGCGTCGTCACGATGTACAGCACCGTCTGGTGCGGGTACTGCCGGCGGCTCAAGTCGCAGATGGAGCGCGAGGGCATCGACTACCGCGAGGTCGACATCGAGCACAACGCCGGCGCGGCGGACCTCGTAATGTCGGTCAACGGCGGTAACCAGACCGTCCCGACCGTCGTCTTCCCCGACGGGTCCGCGCTGACCAACCCGAGCCTCGCGCAGGTCAAGGCTCAGCTCGCCGCCTGACTTCGGTCACCCTCAGGCTGCTGTTCTCGAGCCGGCCGCGGACAGCCTCAGCAAGCGCAGGGACAGCACCACCCGGCACGGGAAGATGATCAGGATGATGATCAGCCGCTGGCCCAGTCCGGCCCAGTCGTGCAGCGGCGCGTCGTCGGGCATAACGAAGACGCCCATCACGATGAAGCCGAGGAGCGCGAGGCCCCCACATCCGAGCGTGTAGGCGGCCAGGCCGTGCCAGCGTGGGTCACGGGACAGTCGTCGGGATAGAACGATGAGACCGGTCGCGCTGGTCAGGAAGAACGTGAGCCCGGCGACGACGTGCCCACCAGGATCGAAGGTCACACCGGCGGCGTCCTCCCGCAGCGGAAAGATCGCGGCGAGCAGCAGTCCGACTCCGCTGAGAAGCAGCAGTCCTGGGCCGAGGATGCCCACTCGAGTCGGTTGCAGACCGCGATGCAGGCCGACCGCGAACACCATCGTGAGGATCCCGAACACGACGAAGTTCACCTGCTGCAGCCACCCGTTAGGCCCGGCCTCCAACGCGCTCACCGGCTCGGCGAGCGGGCTGTACTCGTCCATGCGGAACAGCTCCTGAGCCATGAAACCCGCGGTGAACAGGACCGGGCCGACGATGCCGGCCCAGGCCGCAACCGATGTGCGGGGTACTGGCCACTCGCCATGCTGCACGGCCGCTCCGTCGCCGTTTCGCTGCGCTGCCATCGCGATGCCCATGACCGCCTCCGCGGATCTCGCAGCCGGCCAGGCGCCGGGTGCTCTGATGACCACGCTAGGAGCGGTCGGCGGGGGTCGCCATCGGGAGTTCTCCCCAGGTGGTGAGCCCGTGCTGCATGGCGAACAGCGCTGCCGCCGCCCGCGTCGAGACACCGATCTTGGCGTAGACGTTCTGTACGTGGTGGTCGGCGGTCTTGGCCGAGATGCCCAAGGCACGCCCGACCTGCTTGGTCTGCAGACCCAACGCGACCAGGCCGAGGACCTCGGCCTCGCGGTTGGTGAGCCCCGCCGGGCGAGCGCGGGCAGGGACGCGGTGCCCGGCAGCATCGAGCACCGCGGCGACGCTATCGCCGTCCAGCCTCCCGGCGTCCGCCTCAGCGGCCAGGGCCGTTGCGGCGTGCGACGGGCTGAGGGCTGGTCTGTGCGGGCGGAGCTCGGTCATGGCGTGGTAGGCGTCGGCTGCAGCCAGCAGGCGCGCGCTCGGGGTCAGCGAGACCGCCGTAGCTGCGCGGTGGTATCCGCTGCCGTCGACCCGCTCGTGGTGGGACGTGGCAATGGGTGAGAGCGCCGCCAAGAACGGGGAACGGCTCAGGATGCGCTCGGAGTGGTAGGCGTGCAGCCGGACCCCCTCCCACTCGGCTGCCGTCAGCGGCGCGGCCTTCGCCCAGATACCGGCGTGGATGGCGACCCGCCCGAGGTCGTGGACGAGAGCGGCCCGTCGTACGGCGAGCACCTCGGTGGCCGGAAGGCCGCAGCGTTGCGCCGCCAAGCCCGCCAGCCTTGCCACGCCCGCGGAGTGCCCCGCCAGGAACGGCGACACAAGGTCCGCGAAGCTCCCCATTGCCGCAACGGCTCGGTCGATCTCCTCCCCCTTCAGAACCCGGTGGCGGCCTGGTTCGCGCGCGAGCGTCTCGTCCCAGACCGAAGCGCTCTCCTCAAGGGTCAGCATCGTGTCCGCCTCGTCCGCCAACAGCTTCGCGATGTCCGGGTCAAAGGCGCCTCCGCCGCGTGCGCGCACGACGCCGGCGGCGTACTCCGGGCCGCCCAGCATGGACTGGAAGGTGGCGTCGCGGGCGACATGCAGAATCCGCAGGGGCAGCGGGATCTGGTCGCCTCGAAGCCGTGCCGACCCCCGACCGTCCCAGCGCTCGGTAAAGTGCACGAACAGCCCGGAGACGGCGGAGGAAACTCCCATCTGGTCGCTGAGCATCTGGGCCACCTCGCACATGGCGGTGA
>JACCUZ010000321.1 GCA_013698395.1 Sporichthyaceae bacterium | reverse complement strand
CCGACGGCGCCGTCGGCTACCAGGGCCGGGCCGTGCTGCGCGAGATCGACTTCACCCTGCGGTCGGGTGAGGTGGTGGTGCTGCTCGGGGCCAACGGCTCGGGCAAGTCGACGCTGGTACGCGCCCTGCTCGGCTTGGTGCCGTTGATGAGGGGACAGCTCGAGCTCTTCGGGGTGCCAGCAGGGAAGTTCCACGAACGTTGGCGCATCGGTTACGTCCCGCAGCGGCACAGCGCTGGCGGCGGTGTGCCGGCTACGGTCCGGGAGGTGGTGGCCTCCGGCCGGCTGCCGCACAAGCGCCCGTTCGCCCCGATGCGGTCCCGCGACAGGGCAGCGGTCGAGCACGCCATCGCCACCGTCGGCCTGACCGAGAAGGCGGCCACCAACGTGGCTCTGCTCTCCGGCGGGCAGCAGCAACGGGTGCTCATCGCTCGCGCGCTTGCCGGCGAACCGGACGTGCTGGTGCTGGACGAGCCGGCCGCCGGCGTCGACCTCGCGAACCAGCAGATCCTCGCAGCGACGCTGCGTGAGCTCGTGACGGCCGGCTCGACCCTGCTCCTGGTCGCGCATGAGCTCGGACCGTTGGAGCCCCTCGTCGATCGGGTTGTCGTGCTACGGGAGGGGCGCACCACCTACGACGGACCGGCAGTGCCCGGCCTGCACCATGGCAACGACCACCATCACGGTGACGACCGCCACCACCGTGTCGAGCTCAGCGACCGCTGACATGCCGGAGCTCCTGGACTACGGGTTCATGCAGCGGGCGCTGCTTGCGGCGCTGCTGATCGGCCTGACCGCGCCCTCGGTAGGAGTCCACGTCGTGCAGCGACGGCTCGCCCTCATCGGTGACGGCATGGGCCACGTGGCTCTCGCGGGTGTCGCCGTGGGCGTGCTCACAACCGGTCGGCCGGTGCTGACCGCGCTGGTGGCCGCCGTCATCGGCGCTGTCGCGGTCGAGCTGGTTCGAGCTCGCGGTCGCACCGGCGGGGACGTCGCCCTCGCGGTGCTCTTCTATGGTGGCATCGCGGCCGGGGTGGTCCTGATCAGCCAGGCAGAGGGCGGCACACCGGCCAACCTCACCGCGTACCTCTTCGGGGCAATCACCACCACGACGCAGTCCGACCTCGTGGTGTTCGCGGTGCTCGCTGTCGTGGTGCTGACCGGGACCGTCGGGTTGGCGCCGCGGCTGTTCGCGGTGAGCAACGACGAGGAGTACGCGCGAGCAGCCGGGCTGCATGTCCTGGGATTGAACCTGATGCTGGCCGTGATGGTGGCCAGCACGGTGGTCATCAGCATGCGAGTCGTCGGCCTGCTCCTGGTCAGCGCCCTCATGGTGGTTCCTGTCGCTACGGCGCAGCTTCTCGTGGGCAGCTTCCGTGCCACCCTGCTGCTCGCCATGGGCATCGGGCTCGTTGTCAGCGTCGGCGGGGTGGCGACGTCCTACTACGCCGACACGCCGTCAGGCGGCACCATCGTGCTCCTCGCCATCACCCTGTTCGCCCTGGTGGTGTCGGCCACTGGACTGCGCAGGATCTTCCGGCGGGACGTGCACGACGAAGCCGAGGACCATCTGCACCAGCACGGCCCGGAGTGTGGCCACGAGCCCGTGAAGCACGAGGACCACACCGACTACCTCCACGACGGACATCGCCATGCCGTTCACGGCGCGCACTACGACGAGCACTACGACGAGCACTACGACCAGCCCTCCGACCAGCCCCAGCCCCGCCAGCACTGACGCGAGGACGAGACGCATGCCCGACGAGCAGACCGGGGCACCGGTCCGTGCCACGCGCCAACGCAGCGCGATCACCACGGCGCTGGACTCCTGCGACGAGTTCCTCAGCGCGCAAGAGCTGCACTCCCTGCTGCGCCGCCGCGGGGAGCCGATCGGCCTGACCACCGTCTACCGCGCCCTGCAGACCCTCGCCGACGCCGGAGAGGTCGACGTACTGCGGCAAGTGGACGGCGAGTCGGTCTACCGCCGCTGCAGCACCGGCCACCACCACCACCTCGTCTGCCGGGGCTGCGGCAGGGCGGTGGAGGTGGAGGGCCCGGCGGTCGAGCGGTGGGCGCAGCGGGTCGCAGCCGAGCACGGCTTTCGCGACGTGGAGCACACCGTGGAGGTTTTCGGCACCTGCGCCGACTGCGGCTGACGGGCGGGCTGGCTCGCTACGGCGTCGCCCCGCCGTAGCGGCGGTCCCTGGAGGCATAGACCTCGATCGCCCGCCAGAGGTCTCGTCGGTCGAAGTCGGGCCACAAGGTGTCCAGGAAGACCAGCTCGGCGTAGGCCGACTGCCAAGGCAGGAAGTTCGACGTGCGCTGCTCCCCCGATGACCGCACGAACAGGTCGACGTCGGGCATGTCCGGCTCGTCGAGGTGCCTTGCCACCGCGCGCTCGTCGACCTTGGCGGGATCCAGTCGGCCGGCCGCCACCTCTCGGGCGATGGCGGCCGCCGCATCCGCGATCTCGGCCCGGCCGCCGTAGTTCACGCAGAACTGGAGCGTGAGCACGTCGTTGCCCTGTGTCCGCTGCTCGGCCTCCTCGAGCTCGTCGATCACGCTGCGCCACAGCCGCCGCCGCCTTCCGGCCCAGCGCACGCGGACGCCGATGGCGTCCAGCTCGTCGCGCCGTCGCCGGATCACCTCGCGGTTGAACCCCATCAGGAACCTCACCTCGTCCGGTGAGCGCTTCCAGTTCTCGGTCGAGAAGGCGAACGCCGACAGATGACGTACCCCGATCTCCACGGCACCGTGGATCACATCCAGCAGCGCCGCCTCCCCCGCCTCGTGTCCAGCGGTTCGCGGCAGCCCCCGCTCCTTGGCCCATCGCCCGTTGCCGTCCATGACGATGGCGACATGGCCCGGCACCAGCTCCGGAGGCAGCTGCGGCGGGCGAGCTCCAGACGGGTGTGCCGCCGGCGGCAGCGGCGCACGCTGACGGGTCGGCGCTGTCCTCATCGCCCGGCGCGCCACCCTCGCGACCCTAACGGCCGGCGCCCTCCGCCGAGGTCAGGTGCGCTCTACCATCGGCAGCGAGCGCAGTCCGCGCTCCAGGTGCCACTGGAGGTACGCCGCAACGAGCCCGCTGCCCTCGCGACGGTGTCGCAGGTCGCTCGCATCCGCCGTGAGCCAGTCACCGGACAGCAGAGCCGCGAGCAGGTCCAGCGTCTCGCGCGCGGGGGTTGCCGACCCGCTGGGGCGGCAGCTGCCACACATGGAGCCGCCGGCGGCGATGTGGAAGAACGGGTGCGGCCCCGGTCGGGTGCAGCGTGCGCAGTCGTAGAAGGAGGCGGCGTAGCCGGCCACCGCGAGTGAGCGCAGCAGGAACGCGTCGAGCACCAACCCAGGCGGGTGCTCGCCACCGGCGAGGGTCCGCAGCCCGCCCACGAGCAGCAGGAACTGCTGGTTGGCCGGCTCCTTCTCCTCGGCGGTGAGCCGCTCGGCGGTCTCGAGCATCGCCGTGCCGGAGGTGTAGCGGCCGTAGTCCCCGACGACCCGGTCGCCGTAGGACGACACGGTCTCGGCCTGCTGCACCACGTCGAGCGACCGACCCTCGTAGATCTGCAGGTCGACGTGGGTGAACGGCTCCAGCCGGGCGCCGAACTTCGAGCGGGTGCGGCGCACTCCCTTGCCGACGGCCCGGACCCGACCGTGGGACCGGGTCAGCAGGGTGATGATGCGGTCGGCCTCGCCGAGCTTCTGGGTGCGCAGGACGACACCCTCGTCCCGGTAGAGGCCCACCGGCCCATTGTGGTCGATCCGACGATCCTGCGCCGCCAGGCGCAGACTCTGCGGGGTGACCACACTGTCGATCGTCAACGCCAGCCTCGCTGATGGTCGGGTGCTCGACGTCGTCGTCGAGGGCGAGGAGGTCGTCGCCCTCGGACCGGGTGCGGGCAGCGGGATCGGCGACACCGTCGACGCGGCCGGTGGCCTGCTGCTGCCCGCCTTCATCGACACGCACGTCCACCTCGACAAGGTGCTCATCCGCGACCAGCTCGTCGAGCACGACGGGACGCTGCAGGGAGCCATCGATTCCATCCATGCCGCGAAGCGCGGCTACGACGTCCAGGACGTACGCCGGCGGGCCCGTGCACTGATCGAGTCATCGGTGCTGACCGGGACCACGCGGCTTCGCTCGCACGTCGACATCGACACCATCGGCGGACTGGTGCCGCTGGAGGGCGTGCTGGCGGCCGCGGCTGACTGTGCCTCGATCGCGGAGGTGCAGGTCGTCGCCTTCCCGCAGGAGGGCATCCTGCGCGACCCGGGTGCGGCCGACCTGATGGTCGCCGCGATGGAGCACGGGGCCACGGTGGTAGGCGGCATGCCGCACTGGGAGAGCGACGAAGAGGGCCAACGAGAGCACGTGCGGTTCTGCTTCGAGCTCGCGGCGCGGTTCGACGCCGACATCGACATGCACGTCGACGAGACCGACGACGGCTCCGTGCGCACCCTTGCCATGGTCGTCGAGGAAACCCGGCGCAGCGGCTGGTCCCACCGGGTCACGGTCGGCCACGTCTGTGCGCTGTCCGCGGCCGATGACGATTACGCGGAGCGGGTCATCGCCGGGTGCGCCCGTGCCGGGATCACGGTTGTCAGCAACCCGGGGACAAACCTCGTGCTGCAGGGCAGGGGCGACAGAGGACTCGTGCGCCGCGGCACGACCCGGGTGCAAGAGCTGATGGCGGCCGGCGTGCCGGTGGCGTTCGGGCAGGACTGCGTCCAGGACGGCTTCTACCCGTTCGGTCGCGGCGACCTGCTGGAGGTGGCCCTGATCTCCGCGCACGCAGCTCACCTCACCACGGTCGCGGAGCAGCATGCCGTGCTGGCGGGCGTGACGTCGGTGCCGGCGAAGGCGTGGCGGCTCGGCCCGACGTACGGCATCCAGGTCGGCGCCCGAGCCGACCTGCAGCTGTACGCCGCCGCAACCTGGCCGGAGGCCCTGCGCCTGCAGGACCCGCCACGTCAGGTCTGGTTCCGGGGCCGGCTCGTCGGCCAGACGACGGTGTCCCGTCGACTGGTCACCCCATGACCGACGTCGACCGCGCCGAGGTTCTGCAGCGCATTGAGCACTACTACGACGCCGTTCCTCGCCGGTTCGCCCGCGTCGAGGAGCATGGGCCGTTCACGCTCTTCCTCGGTAAGCCTGAGGGGTGGGTCTACTACGCCCGCCCGCGGCTCGGCTACGAAGGACCGTTCGACGCCGCGGCGGTCGGATCGGCCATGGACCGGCTCGGCCAGCTCGGCTTGCCCGCTGTCCTCGAGTGGGTGCACGAGAACACACCCGGCCTGCTCGAAGCGGTGCGCACCGAAGGGTCTCTCGACGTTGAGGAGATCCCGCTCATGCTCTGCACGAGGCTGTCCGGAGTCACGCCGGACCTGCCCGAGGCAATCAGCGTGCGCATCCTCGGCGACGGGGAGCCCCTCACCGTGGCCGCCTCCCGCGCGGTCGCCGACGTCGGCTTCGCCGCGGCCGGCACCGCCGCCGGTGCGGAAGGGCCGGCCGAGCGGGACTCAGCCGGCAAGGCCCCGCAGCAGCGGGTCCTGGACCTGATCAGCGACGGCGCCCTGCGCGTCGCGGTCGCTGAGCACCTCCGCCACGGCGTGCTCGCGACCGGTCGCACGATGCCGGTCGCCGGCGTCACCGAGATCGTCGGCGTCGCATCACTGCCCGCGGCGCGGCGGCAGGGCCTGGGCGCAGCCGTCACGGCAGCCTTGGTCGAAGACGCCCGGGCCGCCGGTGTGGAGACCGTGTTCCTCACCGCGAGCTCCGACGACGTAGCGCGGGTGTACCGCCGGATCGGCTTCGACCGGATCGGGACGGGTTACGCCGCCGAGCGCCTCACGCCGCCGCCCGGTTGAGCGCCGAAACGACGGCCTTGAGGGACGCGGTGACGATGTTCGGGTCGACGCCCACGCCCCACAGGATCCGCTCACCGATCGCACACTCGACGTAGGCCGCCGCCCGCGCGTCACCTCCGGCCGAGAGGGCGTGCTCTGCATAGTCCAGGACCCGTACGTCGTGACCGATCGTCCGCAGCGCATCGACGAACGCGGCGATCGGGCCGTTGCCCCGACCGATCAGCGCCTGCTTCCGCCCATCCGCGACGACGTTGACGTCGAGCTGGTCGTCCTGCCCGTCCGCCGACGACGTGTGGTGGGAGTCCAGGGCCACGGGGGTGTGGCGAGTGAGGTACTCCGCCTCGAAGGCGTCCCACATCTGCGCCGGGCTGACCTCGCCGCCTGCGATGTCCGTGCGCGCCTGGACGACCTGGCTGAACTCGATCTGCAGCCGCCGCGGCAGGTCGAGCTGGTGCTCGGTCTTCATGATGTAGGCGACTCCGCCCTTGCCGGACTGCGAGTTGACCCGGATGACCGCCTCATAGGACCGGCCGACGTCCTTGGGGGCGATCGGCAGGTAGGGCACGGCCCACCGGAACTGCTCGACCGGCACACCCGCGGCCGCCGCGTCTCGCTCCATCCACTCGAAGCCCTTCTTGATGGCGTCCTGGTGGGAGCCGGAGAAGGCGGTGTAGACGAGGTCGCCGCCGTAGGGGTGGCGTTCGTGGACGGGCAGCTGGTTGCAGTACTCCACGGTGCGCCGGATCTCGTCGATGTCACTGAAGTCGATCTGGGGGTCGATGCCCTGGGAGAACAGGTTCATCCCGAGCGTGACCAGGCAGACGTTGCCAGTGCGCTCGCCATTTCCGAACAGGCAGCCCTCGATGCGGTCGGCGCCCGCCAGGTAGCCCAGCTCGGCCGCTGCTACCGCGGTGCCCCGGTCGTTGTGCGGATGCAGCGAGAGGACCACCGAGTCGCGACGAGCCAGGTTGCGGTGCATCCACTCGATCGAGTCGGCGTAGACGTTGGGGGTGGCCATCTCCACCGTCGCGGGCAGGTTGAGGATCGTCTTGCGCTGGGGGGTCGGCTGCCAAACGTCGGTGACGGCGTCACACACCTCGACGGCGAAGTCGAGCTCGGTGCCGGTGTAGGACTCCGGCGAGTACTCGAACGACACGACGGACCCGTCCGTATCGCCTTCATGGGACTCGCCGAGCTTCTTGCACAGCCGCGCACCCTGGACCGCGATGTCGACAATGCCTTCACGCGGCAGACCGAAGACCACGCGTCGCTGCAGGGTGGACGTGGAGTTGTACAGGTGCATGATCGCCTGCTTGGCTCCGCGGATCGACTCGAAGGTGCGCTCTATGAGGGAGTCGCGGGCTTGGGTGAGCACCTGGATGACCACGTCGTCGGGGATCAGGTCCTCTTCGATCAGCAGGCGAACGAAGTCGAAGTCTGTCTGGCTGGCCGCCGGGAAGCCGACCTCAATCTCCTTGTAGCCCAGGCGGACGAGCAGCTCGAACATCCGCTTCTTGCGCGCCGGGCTCATGGGGTCGATCAGCGCCTGGTTGCCGTCGCGCAGGTCGACGGCGCACCAGCGTGGCGCATGGGTGATGACGCGCGAGGGCCACGTGCGGTCAGGAAGCTGGACTGGGGTGAACGGGGTATAGCGATGGATCGGCAGGCCGCTGGGCTGCTGCGGGTTGCGCGTCTCGTCGATGCTCATTGGGGCCACTCTCGGGGGGTCTCGCGGGTGGGCGACCGGAACAGGCGGGCACTCCGCGGCGAGGGAACCGGCCTCTTAGAGCGAAGCCCCGCCGCGGCGGCCGAGAAGGAGCAGTCCGGACACGAGGCCAGCGTACGGCAACCGGCTCCTAGAAACCCAGCCGCCGCAGCTGCCGCGGGTCGCGCTGCCAGTCCTTGGCCACCGTCACGCGCAGATCGAGGTAGACCTGCGTGCCCATCAAAGCCTCGATCTGTTGCCTCGACGTGGCCCCGATCTGACGCAGCCGAGCCCCCTTCGGCCCGATCACGATCGCCTTCTGGCTGTCCCGCTCCACGTAGAGGTAGGCGTGCACGTCCAGCAGCGGCCGTTGGGCCGTGCGGTCCGGGCGGGTCTGCATCTCCTCGACCACGACGGCGATCGAGTGTGGCAGCTCGTCCCGCACCCCCTCCAGGGCCGCTTCCCGGATCAGCTCGGCCACCAGCACCCGCTCGGGTTCGTCGGTGAGCTCTCCGTCGGGATACAGCGCCGGCGACTCGGGCATCAGCCCGGCGATGAGATCCACCAGCAGGTCCAGCTGGTCACCGGCGAGAGCCGAGACCGGCACGACGTGAGTCCACTCGATGCCTTCGTCGCGTCCGAGCCGGTCCACCGCGAGGAGCTGCTCGGCGATGCGGCCACGCGAGACGGCGTCCGTCTTGGTCACCACGGCCACCTTGGGGACGCCGGACAGTCCGGCGAGCTCGCGCACGATGAAGCGGTCCCCTGGCCCCACCTGATCCCCGGCTGGGACGCAGAAGCCGACAGCGTCCACCTGCGACCAGGCGGCGCGCACGTCGGCGTTGAGCCGCTCGCCGAGCAAGGTGCGCGGTCGGTGGAAGCCAGGCGTGTCCAGCACGACCAGCTGGCTGCGCGGCCGGTGCACGATGCCGCGGACGACCCGGCGGGTCGTCTGCGGCTTGCTCGAGGTGATGACGACCTTGGCGCCGACCAGAGCGTTGGTCAGCGTCGACTTGCCGGCGTTGGGCCGACCGACGAACGCGACGAAGCCGGCCCGGAACGCGGCCGGTGGGCTGGTCACGAGGTCACGGCAGGATCCACCGCCACCCCACTGTCGCGGTCCGGCTCGACGGGGCCAGCGGCTCCCGCCCGGCCCGCCAGCCGCGAGCGGCGTTCGTGAGCGAGGTAGGTGATCACGCTGTTGATGATCGCCGTCAACGGGACGGCGATCAGAGCACCGAAGATCCCCGCAACCAGCCCGCCGATCGCGATGACGACGACCACAGCCAGCGGATGGACCCGTACCAGGCGGCCCATCAGGAACGGCTGGAGCACGTGGCCCTCGAGCTGCTGGACCGCGATGACGCCACCGAGCATGACCAGGGCGGCCACCGGGCCGTCCGACACGAGGGCCACGGCCACCGCGGCGATGCCGCTGATGGTGGCCCCGACAACCGGGATGAAGGCACCGAGAAACACCAGCACCCCGATCGGGACGATCAGCGGCAGGCCCAGGATGAGGGCGACCAGAACGATGCCCAGGGCGTCGACGGCGGCGATGACAACTGTGGCGCGGACGTAGGACGTCAGTACTGCCCACGCCCGCTCGCCACTGCCGATCACCCGGGACTGCGCGCGCGACGGGAACAGTCCCACCAGCCAGGCCCAGATGCCGCGCCCGTCGTAGGTGAGGAAGATCGTCGCGAACAGGGTGATGAACAGCCCGGCCACCAGGTGTCCGGCCGTGGTCGTGACCGAGACGACCGTGCCCCCGATGTTCCCGCCGCTTCCCGCACTCACAGCGTCACGCACCCGGTCGAAGGCGTCGCGCACCTGGGTGCGGCTCAGGCCGAGGTCCGCGAGGTACTTCTCGAGCTGGACCAGGCTGTCGTCGAAGGAATCCCGCAGCTCGGTGAACCCGGAGGAGAACTGCTGGGCCACGACGGTGACGAGGGTGACCAGGACCACCAGCCCGGTGATGACGACCAGTGCCGTGGCGAGGCCGCGAGGCAGCCGCGACCCGGTGAGCCGGTCGACCATCGGGGAGGCGATCGCGGCGATCAGGAGGCCGAGGATAACCGGGACGAGCACCACAGAGAGCAGCCCGAACAGCCGCAGCCCGACGTACACCGCGGCGAGGACGAGCAGCAGCCGCCACGACCACGCAGCGGAGAAGCGCAGGACGTACGGGACGCCGACACCGTCGGGTGGGTCGTCGGGGACCTGGGCCACGACGATGGGCACCTGTGGTTGCGGGGACGCCACCGGAGCGGGGTCACGACGCGTACGGCGGATCATGATGACGACCGTAACCGTCGAGAGCGCCACCGCGGACTCACGGTCGGGTTCCCGGTCCCTGGTTCCCGAGCCAGCACGACGAGACCGGCGATCACCAGGCTCGCGCCCAGATAGCTCACCGGCCGCAACGACTCCCCGAGGACAAGCACGCCGAGCGCTGTGGCCACGACCGGCTCCGTGAGCCCCAGCGTCTGAGCGGTCGCCGCGGGCACGGCACGCAGGCCGGTGACGAAGAGCAGGTACGCAAGGGCCGTCGCGACGACGGCGAGATAGCCGAGCGACGTCGCGCCTGCGCGCGTCATCACCCAGCCGTTGTCAGTGACGAGCAGGGCGGGCCCCAGCAGGGCGGCGGCCACGACGAAGCCCGCGGCGGTCACCGACGCCGATGGGGAGTTCCTGGCCAGGCGGCTGCTCGCGGTCGTGTAGACCGCATAGGCCAGCCCCGCACCCAGCGCGAGCAGCAGCCCAACGTGGGAGAGCGGGCCGACGGAACCGCCTACCAGCATGCCCAGGCCGACCAGCCCTAGGGCGGTCGCCGCGACCCAGCGTGCGGTGACCGCGCGCGTCAGCACGCCGGTCAGGAGAGGAGCACTGCCGATCGCGACCAGCGTGGTGACCGCTACGCCGGTGAGCTCAACGGCGGTGAGGAACGTGAGCTGAAAAGCGGCCTGCCCGGCACCCGCTAGAAAGCTTTCCGGGCGGCGGACCAGCGCCCACAGTCGGCCCCTACCGTCGAGCCACCTCGCCACCGCGAGCAGCACCGCGACGGCGAGCAGCAGGCGCAGCGCGCCCACCGACCAGGAGGAAGCCGTGGGGCCGAGCACCCGGGCGGTACCGATGGTGCCAAAGAGGGCGGTCGCGGCGACGACGAGCAGGACCCCGCGGAGGGACGAGAGGTCTGCGCGCCCGTCAGCGGCCGGCGCGCGGGAGGCCATCGGGCCCGGTCAGCACAAGGGTCGTCACGGACAGGTCGCTCAGGACAGCACGGTCGGTGTCGTCGAGGGTCTCGGCGGGGCTGACAACCGCGACGGCCTCGAGAGCCGTCGAGCCGCTCGAGACTGCGGCGACGACGGCAGCCTGGACGGCGCTCAGGTGCAGGGACGGCAGGTCCACCGTCGCCGCGACGTAGGTGCGACCCATGTCGTCGCGCACAGCCGCCCCTTCAACCGCCCCGGCCCGGAACTTCGCGGCACGGGCCAGGGCGACCAGCTTGGCGTCCTCGTCGGGCAGGTCCGCCTCAGGTGTCGCTGACATCAGCGGCCTCCAGCTCCGTCGAGCCGGTGGCCACCCGTGGAAGGTCGAGCTGGTCCTCGAGCCTGCGTACCAGAACGGTCCCGATGCGGTTGCGTCGGCCCTTCGCGCTTTCCGCCGTGAGCTCGACACCTTCTACCGTCACGTGGGCGCCCGGGATCGGGACCCGGCCGAGGTGTTTGGCCAGCAACCCGCCGACCGTGTCGATGTCGTCGTCGGCGAGCTCGATGTCCAGATGCTCGGCGAGCTCGTCGACGTGCAACCGGGTGCTGACCCGGAGGCTGCCGTCGGGCAGCTCCTCGATCATGGCCTCCTCGACGTCGTACTCGTCGGTGATCTCGCCCACGATCTCCTCGAGCACGTCCTCGATGGTGACCAGTCCGGCCGTTCCGCCGTACTCGTCGACGACGATCGCGACGTGAGTCTGCTTGGTCTGCATCTCACGCAGCAGCTCGTCGACCGGCTTGATCTCCGGCACGAAGACGGCTGGACGCATCACCGACTCGACCATCTCCACCGACTCGCCTTCGCGATGGACGTAGGTCCGTCGGACGAGGTCCTTGAGATACGCCACACCCACCACGTCGTCGGCGCCGTCGCCGATGACCGGGATCCGGCTGAAACCGCTGCGCAGGGCCAGTGACAGGGCCTGGCGCAAGGTCTTGTGCCGTTCGATGAAGACGACGTCCGTCCGCGGCACCATGACCTCCCGCACGATCGTGTCCCCCAGCTCGAACACGGAGTGGATCATCTCGCGCTCGCGGTCCTCGATGAGCTGGTTCTCCTCGGCGAGGTCGACCAGCTCCCGCAGCTCGGCCTCGGACGCGAACGGGCCGTCCCGGAAGCCCTTTCCCGGGGTGAGTGCGTTGCCGACGATGATCAACAGCTGGGGCAGCGGACCGAGCAGCCGGGCAATCGGGTGGACGACGCGTGCGGAGATCAGGGCGATGGGCGCCGGATGCTGGCGGCCAAGGGTTCGCGGCGAGACGCCGATGGCGATGTAGGACACCACGACCATGGTGACGCTCGTCGCCAGCAGCGCCTGCCAGACCCGGTCGAAGAGGTCCAGGGCTGCCACGGTCACCAGAACCGTCGCCACCAGCTCACAGGTCACCCTCAGCAGAGTGAGCAGGTTGAGGTAGCGCGCGGGGTCAGCAAGGACCTGCTGCAACCGGCCCGCGCCGCGGCGGCCCTCACGTTCGAGGTCGTCGGCCGCCGTACGGGACACCCTGGACAGGGCGGCCTCCGCACCTGCGGAGAGGCCGCCGAGCAGCACGAGAAGCGTGGCGATTGCTAGCAGGGGGATGGCGGAGGTCATGGCGTGAGCCCTGCCTCGAGTCCACGTACCTTCCACCACTCGCCCAGCAGTCGGGTCTGCAGGGCGAACATGTCACGCTCTTCCTCGGGCTCGGCATGGTCGTAGCCCAGAAGGTGCAGGACCCCATGGGCACAGAGCAGGTCCAGCTCATGCGCCGTGGAGTGGCCCGTAGCCCGGGCCTGGGTGGCCGCCACCTCGGGGCAGAGCACGACGTCACCCAGCAGTCCAGGCGCCGGGTCGTCGTCCTCCGAGCCGGGCCGCAGCTCGTCCATCGGGAACGACATCACGTCCGTCGGACCCTCCTCGTCCATCCACTGCAGGTGATGGGCGGCCATGGTCTCCGCGTCGACCGCGAGCACCGAGAGCTCGGCCAGCGGGTGCACGCGCAACCGGTCGAGCAGGAAGCGCGCCAGCGCAGCCAGCCTCTCGGCGTCGACACCGGCGCCGGACTCGTCGTTGACCTCGACGCTCATGACCGGCCGGTCATCGTCGCCGGCGCCGGGACGGCTCCGGACCGCCCCGGCTCGATGTCCCCTCACCGGCTTGGACGGCGTCCCAGCGCCCGTAGGCCTCGACGATGTCGCTGACGAGCCGGTGCCGCACGACGTCCTGGCTCCCGAGCCGGCAGAAGTGCACGTCGGGCGTTCCGTCGAGGATGTGCTGCACCACCCGCAGGCCGCTGTGCGTCCCGCCGGGGAGATCGACCTGGGTCACGTCGCCGGTCACGACCATCCGGGAGCCGAACCCGAGCCGGGTCAGGAACATCTTCATCTGCTCGGCGGAGGAGTTCTGCGCCTCGTCGAGGATGATGAAGGCATCGTTGAGGGTGCGGCCACGCATGTAGGCCAGCGGCGCGACCTCGATGGTGCCGGCGGTCATCAACCGTGGAATCGACTCGGGGTCCACCATGTCGTGGAGCGCGTCGTACAGCGGGCGAAGGTAAGGGTCGATCTTCTCGAACAAGGTGCCGGGGAGGAACCCCAGCCGTTCCCCAGCCTCGACCGCTGGACGGGTGAGAATGATGCGGTTGACCTGCTTGGCCTGCAGCGCCTGGACCGCCTTGGCCATGGCGAGGTAGGTCTTGCCCGTGCCGGCCGGGCCGATGCCGAACACGATGGTGTGGTTGTCGATCGCGTCGACGTAACGCTTCTGGTTGAGCGTCTTCGGCCGGATCGTGCGGCCGCGGTTGGACAGGATGTTGAGGGTCAGGACCTCTGCCGGCCGCTCACCGGTCTCCGCGCGCAGCATGGCGATCATCCGTCCCACGGCCTCGCTGGTCAGGCCCTGTCCGGTTCTGAGCACAGTGGTGACCTCGTCGTAGAGGCGCTCCACCAGGGCGACCTCGCCGGGCTCCCCGGCGGCGGAGATCTCGTTGCCGCGCACGGAGATGTCCACGGTGGGAAAGGCTTGCTCCACGACCCGCAGGAGCTCGTCGCGCGGCCCGAGGACGGACACCATCGGCTGGCTGGCGGGCACCACGATCGTGGTGCGGGCCTGGGTGGACTCGGTCATGGGTCGGCCGGTCGTGGCCGCTGCTCGCCCTGCTTCCCGTCTCGGGGACCTCGTGACCTGACCATGGTAGGCGACAGCGGCTCCGCGTCAGACGGTGTCGCTCAACCAGGCGGCCAGGTCATGTCGCGTCCGGCCAGGACGTGACCGTGGACGTGGAAGACCGACTGGCCCGAGCGCGCACCGGTGTTGAAGACGAGCCGGAACTCGTCGTGACCGTCGGCGCGGGCCACTGCGCGGGCCACCGTGGCGAGCTCGGCCAGCGTGAGCGGGTCGTTCTCCGCCAGGTCGGCGACGCTGGGGTGGTGCGCCCGCGGAATGACCAGCAGATGGGTCGGAGCTTGGGGGTCGATGTCGCGAAAGGCGAGCACTCGCTCCCCCTCGTGGACGACGTCGACGGGCAGGTCACGAGACACCACCCGGCAGAAGAGGCAGTCGCTGTCCATGGCGGCACGATAACGCCGCTACCGGCACGCGTACCGCGGAAGTGAGCCGCTGCCCGGCGCCCGGCGCGCCGTCGCGTTGATCGGCGGCCCCAGCAGGTAAACCGGGACGACGACCTTCGCGTCGTACGCATGTGACCCCGCATGCGACCACAGCACCGGCAGCGCCGCGAGCCCTGCCCGGCGCACGACCTCCGACCGGGGTGAGGAGCACCATGTCCGCCACCCGCGCGGGGTCGGACACCTCGGACTGGGCTGCGGACGAGGCGGTAACACGCCTGTACGCCGCCCACTACCGGTCACTGGTCAGGCTCGCGGCCCTCCTGCTGCGTGACGCCGCCGCTGCCGAAGAGGTCGTGCAGGACGCGTTCGTGGCGATGCACGGGGCGTGGCGGCGGCTGGAAGACCCCGACCGCGCGCTGGCCTACCTGCGTCAGTCGGTGGTGAACCGGTCGCGGTCAGCGCTTCGGCGCCGGACGGTGGCCCTGCGCCACGCGCCGCTGGCGGCTCCGGACGTGGCCAGCGCCGAGCACGGCGCCCTGGTAGCGCTGGAGCATGCCGAGGTGCTTGCGGCACTGCGCACGTTGCCGGTCCGCCAACGAGAGGTGCTCGTACTGCGCTATTACGTCGACCTGTCCGAGGCCGACATCGCGGAGGCCATCGGCATCAGCCGCGGCGCGGTCAAGAGTCACTCCTCGCGCGGCATGGCCGCCCTGCGGACGACCCTGGAGCGGACGTCATGACCCACCACGACAACGACTCGCTCGCGGCGCGCCTGCGCGCTGCTCTGAACGCGGAGGCCGACATGGTCCACCCATCCGATGACGGCATGCAGAACATCCGGTCGCGGACCGCCCGAGGTCGCGCCTGGTGGCAGCATCCGGCCGTACTCGCCGCGGCGGCGGCTGTGGTGCTCGGCCTGCTGGTGGGCGGCGGCGCCGCGCTGTTCGGCGG
>JACCUZ010000168.1 GCA_013698395.1 Sporichthyaceae bacterium | reverse complement strand
GCTGGTTAAGGAACACCGGGATGGCGATCGCGGCGAGGATGCCGATGATGATGATGACGACGAGGAGCTCGATCAGGGTGAAGCCCTGGTCCTTCTCCTCCGCCGACTTGCGGATGCGAGCGAGCATGTGATGCTCCGTCCTTTCAGGACCGTTCCCGAGAGCTACGCCGTCTCGCGACGGATGTGTCGTTTCTGGCCGACGTTGCTCGATGACATCTGGGTTTTCGGTCCCCGGCCTCAGAGCCTTGAGCACTTAGGTGCATCAATTACTCGATGAGGTCGAACACCTTGAAGATCGGCATGTACAGAGCGATGATCATCGAACCGATGATCCCGCCGAGCACGGCGATCATCAGCGGCTCGATGAGTGCGGTGAGCGACTCGGTCGTCGCCTCGACGTCCTGGTCGTAGAACTCGGCAATCTTGTGCAGCATGGTGTCCAGGGCTCCGGTGTCTTCTCCGACTGACAGCATCTGCACGACCATGGGTGGGAACACCGGGTGGTTCGCCAGCGGACCGGCGAGCGTCTCACCGTTGCGGACGCTGTCCTGCACGTCGCGGATGGCGCGGGCGAGGACCACATTGCCCGTCGTGTCGCTGACGATCTCGAGGCTCTGCAGGATCGGCACGCCGGAGTGCATCATCGTGCCGAGGTTTCGCGCGAAGCGGGCCAGCGCGATCTTCTGGAACAGCAGTCCGAACACCGGGATCTTCAGCTTGAGCGGGTCGACAACGTTACGAACCCGATCGGTCCGCTTCACCTTCCGCCAGACGAACGCCGCGGCGATCAGTGCAACCAGGATGAAGGGCGCTCCGACCTTCAGGAGCTGGGACAGCAGGACCAGGATCTTCGTCGGAGCCGGCAGCTCGCCGCCGAGGCCGTCGAACATCGCCGCGAACGTGGGGACGATGAACAGCAGCATGCCCACCACGGCCAGGATGGCCATCACGAAGACCACCACCGGGTAGGTCATGGCCGCCTTGACCTTGCCGCGGAGCTTTACTTCGGCCTCATAGTTCTCGGCGATCTGGAGCAGGACGGAGTCGAGGAATCCTCCAACCTCACCTGCTCGGCACATGTTCACCATGAGCGGCGGGAACACCGCGGGAAACTTGCTCAGGGACGACGAGAGTGCGACACCAGTCTCCACGTCCTTGCTGACCT
Organism: Sporichthyaceae bacterium; assembly: GCA_013698395.1. Taxonomy (GTDB): domain Bacteria; phylum Actinomycetota; class Actinomycetes; order JACCUZ01; family JACCUZ01; genus JACCUZ01. The sequence goes on along the minus strand of JACCUZ010000168.1, from coordinate 5,183 downwards.
CGGTGAGGACGCGGGCCAGCTCCTTGTTCTCGGTCTGCTCGGACAGGATGGTCAGTGCTCGCAGCATGGACAAACCAGAGTTGATCATCGTCGCGAACTGCCGCGACATGACCGCCAGGTCCTTGAGCTTCACCTTCTTCCCGAACCCCGGGATGTTGATCTCGGTCTTCATCCCGACTTTGGTCTTGCTGATGCTGATGGGCGCGTACCCCATCTGCTTGAGCTTGGCGGCGACCGCCGCCTGCGAATCAGCGTCGAGCTTGCCGGAGACGATCTTGCCGGTCTTGTCCCGGACCGAGTACTGGTAAGTCAGCGTCGCTGCCATCGCTATGCCTCTCAGCCTCTGCCGGCGAGCCGGTTGAAGTCCTCGACGTGGTGACACTTCTCGAGGCCGACCTCGTAGGAGATCCGGCCCGTCTTCACCAGGTCCGCGAGATGCTGATCCATCGTGTGCATCCCGTGCTTGGCCCCCGCCTGCATGGTCGAGTAGATCTGGTGCGTCTTGCCCTCGCGGATGAGGTTGCGGATCGCCGGCGTGGCAATCAACACCTCTGTCGCCACCGCCCGACCCTCGCCGTCCCGAGTCTTCGCCAGGGTCTGGCAAACGACACCCTGGAGCGAGCTGGCCAGCTGCACGCGCACCTGCTGCTGCTGGTTGGTTGGGAAGACGTCGATGATGCGGTCAATGGTCTGCGCGGCGTCCTGTGTGTGCAGCGTGGCGAAGACCAGGTGGCCGGTCTCGGCTGCCGTCAAGGCGACCGAGATCGTCTCCAGGTCACGCATCTCGCCGACCAGGATGATGTCGGGGCCCTGGCGGAGCACGTGCTTGAGGGCACTCTGGAACGACCAGGTGTCCTCCCCAACTTCACGTTGGTTGATGATGCAGCTCTGGTGCCGGTGCAGGAACTCGATCGGGTCCTCGACGGTCATGATGTGCTCGTGACGAGTGCGGTTGGCCAGGTCGATCAACGACGCCAGGGTCGTGGACTTCCCGGAACCGGTCGGCCCGGTGACGAGCACGAAACCCCGGGCCAACTGCGCGAAGTTCGCGACCGACGGCGGCACCCCGAGGTCCTCGAGCTTCTTGATGTCGAAGGGGATGATGCGGAAGGCCGCACCCAGCGAGTCCCGCTGCCGGTAGAGGTTCACCCGGAACCGGGCCCTGCCGGGGACGCTGTGGGCGAAGTCAAGCTCGAGGTTCTCCTCGAACTTCTCTCGTTGTTTTTGCGTCAGAGCGGCGTAGAGGATCCGCTGGATCACCGGTGGGGTGAGGACGGGCTGATCGGCGAGCTGCTTCAGCTCACCGTTGAGCCGGACGGCAGGACGCGCTCCGGAGGTGAGGTGCAGGTCTGACGCGCCGGTGTCGAGGACGTGCATCAGGAGGTCGTTGAGGCTGATGCCGTCCTCGTCGTTCGAGGCCTCGGTCGACGGCCGGACGTACGAGCTCTCCTGGGCCTCGGACTCGGCCACGAGCAGGGACGTCTCCGCCGGACCCACGTCGTCGACGACGTCGACGTTCCAGCTGCGCGCAGCAGACGGCAGCGGGAGTACGGACGGCTCCAGCGCATAACCCCCCGCCGGCGGGGCCGCCCCGCCAGGCTCGCTCGGCACCGGCTGGTATCCGGACGTCTCCACTGCAGTCCCCTCTCGGCAGCAGGAACCCGGAGCATCGGGCACCCGTCCCGCGAGAGATCGGCGGAAGCACGAACCTCCTTGAGCGGACCGGTCGGATCTTGCGAAACCTTGACGGCTGGCTCAGACCACCACGCGGAGGATCTCGTCCACGGAGGTGACCCCGGCCATAACCTTCGCGAGGCCGTCGTCCCGCAACGTGACCATGCCTTGCTCGCGAGCAACCTGGGCGATGGCGGAAGCGGAGGCACGCTCGACGGCGAGCCTTTCGACCTCGTCGCTCACCACCATCACCTCGTGCAGCGCCAGGCGGCCCTTGTAGCCGGTCTTGGCGCAGACGGAGCAGCCGACCGGGCGGAACAGCTCAGGCAGGTTCTCGCCGTCCTGCCACGGGAAGCGGGAGGCCACTAGTGACTCCGGCGTCGGGGTGTAAGCCTCCTTGCACTTGGTACACAGCCGCCGCGCGAGGCGCTGGGCCAGGACCGCGTCCAACGCGGAGCCGACGAGGAATGGCTCGATGCCCATCTCCGTCAGCCGGGTCACCGCTGAGGGTGCGTCGTTGGTGTGCAGGGTCGAGAGCACCAGGTGGCCCGTTAGAGCGGCTTCGACGGCGATCTGGCCGGTCTCGTGGTCGCGGATCTCACCAATGAGCACGATGTCGGGGTCGGAGCGCAGGATCGACCGCAGCGCGGAGGCGAAGGTCAGGCCGGCCTTGTTGTTGGTCTGCACCTGGTTGATGCCAGGCAGCCGGTACTCCACCGGGTCCTCGACCGTGATGACATTGACCTCGGGCCGGCTGATGATGTTGATCGTCGCGTAGAGCGTCGTCGACTTGCCCGAACCGGTCGGCCCGGTGACGAGGATCATCCCGTACGGCTTGGTGAAGCTCCGGCCGTACCGTTCGTAGTTGCTCTCCGAGAACCCGAGGTCCGCCAGGTCGAGCCGGGCGGTCGAGTTGTCCAGGATCCGCATCACGACCTTCTCGCCCCACACCGTCGGCAACGTGGCGACGCGCAGGTCGACCTTCTTGCCCTGCGCGTTCACAGAGAGCCGGCCGTCCTGCGGGATGCGTCGTTCCGCGATGTTGATGTCGGCCATGATCTTGAGGCGGCTGATGACGCCGGACTGGATCGCCTTGGGTGAGCGCATCACCTCGTGGAGCACACCGTCGATCCGGAACCGCACCCGAAGGTCGGTCTCCGTCGGCTCGAGATGGATGTCCGATGCCCGGTCCTGGATGGCCTGGGTGATCAGCAGGTTGACGTACTTGACGATCGGAGCGTCCTCGACGATCTCCTTGACCTTGGAAAGGTCGTCTTCCTCCTCCTTGGCGTCGAGGATGTTGGAGATGTCGTCCATGTCGGAGTCGGCGCGGTAGTACCGGTCGATCGCGGCGATGACGTCGACCCGGGTCGCAACCACTGGTTTGACGTCCAGCCCGGTGAGTGACCGGATGTCGTCGATCGCGAACACGTTGGCAGGGTCGGACATGGCGACGAGCAGCTTGCCGTCCTCGAAACCGATCGGTATCGCGCCGTGACGTCGGCAGACGGTGCCCGGGACCCGGCCGACCGCGGAACCGTCGACGGCGAACTCGGTGAGATCGACGAAGCGAAGGCCGATCTGGGCCGCCAGTGCCGCGACCAGCTGCGGCTCGGTCAGCACCCCCTGCTCGATGAGCACGCGACCCAGGGCGCGCCCGACTCGCTGCTGCTCGTCATGGGCGGCTTCGAGCTGGGTCGGGCTGACCAGCCCATGCTCCAGCAGGATGTCGCCCAGCTGCTTCACGCCCACTCCTTTCGCGAGCCCGCATCCGGGCCCAGGTCAGAGCATCGGGTCACCCGCCCGCCGGCTGTAGCGATCAGGACCTGGTGAGCGCCTTGTCCACCCCGTCTGTCGGCAGGCCACGACTTTGCAGGTCGCGTCGGAGCACGAGCAGCTGGTGTCGAGCCGCTCCATTGAAGCCACCCTCGCGCAGGACGTCCGCGTAGGGCATCCGTACTGATGGCCGGTCCGCGACATACCGGCGCAGGACGGTGCGAGCCATGTCGAGCGCCCCGTCCCGGTGGCCCAGCCGGACCAGCGCTCGGGCGCGCAGCAGTGCCAGCCCTGGGTCGTCCTGCGCCGCGCGAGCCGTGCAACCCAAGCCGTGGCGGAGTTCCGCCGGATGGCGGCTTTCGAGCTCGCGCCGGCACAGCGATATCGCCGGAAACCCGTCCAGGGCTCCCGACAGCGGGAGACCCATCGACGCTGCTCGAGTCCACGGTGGTCGCTCCGCGGCCGGCACCTGTAGGGCGGACGCCCGCAAAGCAGCGGGCACGGCCGCGATGACGACCAGGACGACGAGCACCCCCGTCACGGCCTGCGGGTGCGTACGACGATCGCGCAGTCCCGGGTCGCCGTCGGAGGCAGCCGGGACGAGTGCCGCGAGGATGGCAGGCAGGGCGACGAGTGAGGGATAGACCCAGTCGAAGTCCACGCCGGTGTGCAGGACCAGCGCCAGAAGGGCGGCCGGCACCGCGACGTCCACCACGTCGTCCCGCCCTCGACGCCGGGACGAGAACATCATCCGCAGTGCGGCCAGCACCGGCAGACCGGTCGCCAGCAGGACCGCAGTCAGGAGCAGGAAGCCGCCGTCGGAGAACGCCTGGAGGTAGCCGTTGTGGGCGAAGATGCTCAATCCCGAGCCGGCGGGCATCCTCGCTGAGCCGGCCCCGCCGAAGCTGTCAAAACCAGCCCCGGTGACGGGGTGGTCCAAACCCACACGCAGCGCCGCCTGCCAGAACTGCAGCCGGGCGCGGCCGTTGCCCTCGACACCCTGGTCCGCCTCGCGGGCCTGCACGGTCGAGCTGAACCAACCCGAGTCGTCCATGAGCAGCGGGCTGGTGAGCACCGTCGCGAGCCCGAGCGCAGCGAGCGGCACGCCGAGCACCGCCCGGCACCCTCTCCGGTCGCGGAAGGACAACACGACGACGAGGGCCCACACGAGCACGAAGGTCGCGAGCCCGGCCCGGCTTCCCGCGAAGAGCAGCGCCGCCAGACACCACGGCGCGGTCAACCAGCCCGCCAGCCGCACGGCACCCGTCCCGCGCACGGCCAGCACTCCGGCGACGATCCCGGTGCCCAGCATGAAGGCCGAAAACTGGTTGTGCCAGTAGAAGGTGCCGACCATGAGCCTGCTCACTGACCCACCACCCCACCAGGGGAGGTAGGCCTGGGTGAACTGCTCGAGCCCGACCAGGGCCAGGCCGACGAGAACCAACGACCGGCGTAGCGGGTCCACCGCGAAGGCGCGTACGACGAGGTACAGGCTCCCCGCATATACCAGCGTGGCGGTCTCGTCCAGGCCGTCCCACCGGGTCGGGGCTGTCAAGCACCCGACCAGCGCTGCCATGGCAGGCGCCATGGCCACGGCGATGTGCCACGGGGGGACCAGCCGCCAGGGCCGCAGGGCGAGCAGTCCTGGAATCACCGACAGCAGTCCGATGGCGAGGACCCAGGCGTCCCGCCCGCCCCGGCCGTGGGAGACCGGCAACCCCCACACGAAAAGG
>JACCUZ010000293.1 GCA_013698395.1 Sporichthyaceae bacterium | reverse complement strand
GGCCCGAGCCGCGGCTGGGCGAGCGGCTGGTCCGGGCCGGCGTACCGCACCTCTATGCGGCCGTACGCGACACCACCGGGGTTGTCGGTCCGCTGGTGCTCCCGGGACGCTCGTCCTGCCAGCGCTGTCACGACCTGCACCGCACCGATCGCGACCCCGCCTGGCCGTCGATCGCCGCGCAGCTCACCGGTGGCGGACGCCGCCGCGTCGAGGCGTGTGACGCGGTGCTCGCCACGGCGGTGGCCGCACACGCCGGTCTGCAGCTGCTGGCCCTGCTCGACGGGGAAGGTGAGCCGCCCGCCGTCGACGGGACGATCGAGATCGCCCAGGCGGACGGCAGGGTACGCAGGCGAACCTGGACGGTGCACCCCGTCTGCGGCTGTACGTGGAGCCGCACGGGGACGGGTCCGCTTTGACACACTGCGAGGGTGGAGGACCTCCCGCGGCGGGCAGCGGTGCGTACCGCGCGCCTCGCCGGCCTCCCGTTGGGCTACGCGGGCCGGGCGACGCTGGGCCTGGGCAAGCGCCTCGGGGGCCGGCCGGCTGAGCTGGTAGCGGCCGAGGTACAGGCCCGCACCGCCGAGCAGCTGTTCCGGGTGCTCGGCGAGCTCAAGGGCGGAGCGATGAAGTTCGGCCAGGCCATGTCGGTCTTCGAGGCGGCACTCCCGGAGAATCTCGCCGGTCCCTACCGCGAGACGCTGACCAGGCTGCAGGAAGCCGCGCCGCCTCTCCCGGCGCGCACGGTGCATGCCGTCCTCAGCCGCGAGCTCGGGGTGGGGTGGCGGGCCCGGTTCACCTCCTTCGACGACCGGCCCTGCGCCGCCGCGTCGATCGGCCAGGTGCATCGAGCCGTGTGGTCCGACGGACGAGACGTGGCGGTGAAGGTGCAGTACCCCGGCGCGGGCCAGGCACTGCTGGCTGACCTCACCCAGATCGGCCGGATGAGCCGACTGGTCGGGCTGCTCGTGCCTGGCCTGGACGTCAAGCCGCTGGTGGCTGAGCTCAAGGCGCGCGTCGCCGAAGAGCTCGACTACCAGCTGGAGGCGCGGTCGCAGGCGACGTTCGCAGCGACCTACGACGGTGACCCCGACATCGTCGTGCCCCCTGTGGTGGAAGCCGCCGACCAGGTGCTCGTGTCGCAGTGGGTCGGGGGAATTCCCCTGTCCCGGATCATCGGGCGCGGCACCAAGGACCAGCGTGACCGCGCCGGACTGCTGCTGGCCCGTTTCCTGTTCTCCGGGCCGCCCCGTGCCGGGCTCCTCCACGCCGACCCGCACCCGGGGAACTTCCGGCTGCTCGACGACGGCCGGTTGGCCGTCCTTGACTATGGCGCCGTCAACCGACTGCCGGACGGCCTGCCCACCTCGATCGGGCCGCTGCTGCGGCTGGCGATCGCCGGCGACGCGGACGCCGTGCTCGGCGGCCTGCGCGCCGAGGGCTTCGTGCGCTCCGGGATCTCCCTGGACGCCGAGGCCCTGCTCGGGTACCTGAGCCCGATCCTCGAACCCGCCCGGTCGGAGACGTTCCGGTTCTCCCGGCCGTGGCTTCGGGCGCAGGCTGTCCGGGTGGGCGACCCGAGGTCACCGGCGTACAGCACCGGGTTGCAACTGAACCTGCCACCGGACTACCTGCTCATCCACCGCGTCACGATGGGCGCGATCGGCCTGCTGTGCCAGCTCGGGGCGCAGGGGCCGTGGCGGGCCGAGCTGGAGCGCTGGCTGCCCGGCTTCGCCGAGCCGCGCCCGAAGGCCCGGCGCGGTCCTCGGCGTACGGCCAAGAAGCCACCGCGGGCGGACACGGGCTGACCTACCACCACTCTTCGTCGAGCCTGCCCTCGATCGCGCGCACGTTCTCGCGGCTGCACCGGTCGCAATAGAAAACGGTGCGGCGCCGGGAGCCCCGCTCTTCGACCGAGGAGCTCCACGTCAGTGGCACTCCCTCGCCCGTCGCACCGCACCGGGCGCAGGTGACGGTCGCCTCGGGCATCAGCGGCCCCTCACGGCAACTCAGGACCGGGTGAGAGCAGCGGTTCCCACAGGTCCCCGTGCCGGTCCACCCGGTCGAGCGTGTCGCCGGCCGTGAATCGGAGGTCGTCGACGGTCCTCGCGGCGGACACCTCGTCCCAGGTGACCGGAGTGGAGACCCAAGGGTGCGCGCGGGCGCGCAATGCGTACGGGGCGACGGTCGTCTTCGCCGCGTTGTTCTGGCTCCAGTCCACGAAGACCTTCCCGGGACGGAGGCTCTTGGTCATCCGTGACACGACGAGGTCCGGCCGCTCCTTCTCGAGCTGCTTCGCCAGCCGGTGGGCGTAGCCCGACGTCTTCTCGGCGGTCGTCTCGTGCACAGATGCACTGACCTGCATGCCCTTGGACCCGCTGGTCTTCGCGTGCGGCTCGAGGCCGTCGGCCTCGACCAGATCCTTGAGCAGCAGGGCGACTTCGGCGCACTCCACGACGGTCGCTGGTTCCCCCGGGTCGAGATCCAGGACGAGCCGGTCGCAGCCGCGTGCGCCGCCGCGAGGCCCCACCGTCCACTGCGGGACGTGGAGCTCCAGCCCTGCCAGGTTCGCCGCCCACACCAGAGTGGCGAGGTCGCCCACGACGACGTAGTCCAGGGTCTCCCGGTCCTTGCTGCTTCCGGGGGCCGGAAGCCGGACGGTCCGCACCCAGTCGGGAGTCCCGCGGGGTGCGTTCTTTGCGAAGAAGCCCTCGCTGTCGACGCCGTCGGGGTACCTCTTGAACGACATCGGGCGGTCGCAGATGTGCGGCAGCAGCACCGGCGCGATCCGCGCGTAGTAGTCGACGACCTCGCCTTTGGTGAACCCGGTCTTCGGATAGAGCACCTTGTCGAGGTTGGACAGGGCTAGCCGACGTCCGTCCACCTCCACGGTGGATCGTTGGGATTGCGCCACGGCGACACTCTGCCCGGGCCGACGCCCCTCTACCCGGATGGGCAAGGCCCCGACCGCTGGTCTGCGGTCGGGGCCTTGTCGGCGACGCGGTGCCTGGG
>JACCUZ010000282.1 GCA_013698395.1 Sporichthyaceae bacterium | reverse complement strand
GTGCTGCCCGGCCCTTGCGACTCTGGTGCTTACTTCTGGTCGTCTGCGATCAGGCGCTCGCGAAGCTCGTCGACGTTGCCGGTCTTCGGCAGGTCGCGACGGGCGAGCTCGTCCTGCAGCTCGGCCTTCGTCAGGTCGGCGTACTTGTGGGCAGCCTGCTCGCGCACGATCTCCTGGGCCGACTCGGCCTGCTCGCGCACCGCACGCACGGCCGACTCGGCCTGCTCGCGGACTGCAGCACCGACCGACTCGGCCTGGGTGCGGGCCTTCTCGGCGACCGCGAGGGTCAGGCCGGCGAACTGCTTCGAGACATCGCGCTGTACCTCGAGCGTCTTGCCCCAGAAGTCGAAGACCTGGTCGATCGCCGCCGACGGGTCGACGACGTCGAACGGGGTCGCTCCCGGCAGGGCGAAGGACTTCTGCAGGCCCTCGGTGAAGGTGTCCACGACGCCGACCCAGGTGTCCTGGGACTGGCGAACCGCGCTGATGTACTGGTCCTGAAGGGTAGCCATGGTGTTCTCCTCTGATCGATTCGCTGTACGTGTGGTTGATATAGTACGCACCTCGATAGAGATGTCAAGCAGGATGGCTACTTCTTGCGGGCTCTCGACTGGCTGGTCGTCCCGGAGCCCGAGGTCTTGCGAGCCGTGGGCGGCTTGCTCTGCTGCCGGAGCGTCGCCCCCGCAGACTCTGCCTGCTCACGGGCGGCTGCGCCGGCCGACGCGGCGCTGGCTGCCAGCGACTTCGAGAACTCGCGCTGCACCTCGAGCATGCGCTCGGCGAAGTCAAAGACCTGGTCGATGACCTGGTTGGGCTCCAGCGAAGACGCCGGCGACGGCATCTGGCCGAAAGCGTCCCGCGCGCTCTTCGTCCACGACTCCATCGCTTGGACGACGGCGTCTTGACTGGTCCGCAAAGCCTCCGTGTACTGGTCCTGTGGCGATGACATGGTGCCCCTCTCGGTCGAACCCGCTAGCCCCAACCGTCACTGGTGACGGCCGCGAAAGTTTTGGTATACCCCGAGGAGGACCTGTTTCTCCTCTTCGGTCAAGTCCGGATCGTCGAGGATCGCTGCGTCGACCGCGGTGCGGGCGTCGGTGGGTGAGGACGCATGATCGATGAGCCCGGCCTCGGCCAGCAGGGCCTCCTGCGAGAGGTTGAGCGCGTTCGCGATCGACCGCAGAACCTTCAGCGACGGCTGGTGCAACCCCCGTTCGATCTGGCTCAAGTAGGCGTTGGACACGTTGGTCAGTCCGGCGAGCTGGCGCAGGGACAGATCCGCGAGCTGGCGCTGCGCGCGGATGTACGCTCCGAGTACGTCGGCCGGCTGGCCGGACCCATCTTCCGGAACGTCTGACCCGGCGTTCTTTGCCATGGCCACCCACCTCTGGATCGGCGTACGGGCCGTCGGTGACCAGTATCCACGGCCCGGCCGGCGATAGAGGCGGGGCTATGCGGTTGAGCAGCAGCATTAGGCACCGATTAGTGGGTACGCCTAGTGGACAGCACCGTGCCAGCCCGTGCCAGCCCGTGGCAGTTCTCAGCAGTTGGAGGTTCGATGTCTGGATCTGTGATCGTCAGCGGCGCCCGTACCCCGATCGGCAAGCTCTCCGGAGCGCTCAAGAGCTTCCCCGCGGTCGATCTCGGGGGCTTCGCGATCAAGGCCGCGCTCGACAAGGCCGGTATTTCTGGCGACCAGGTCGACTACGTGATCATGGGTCATGTGATCCAGGCCGGTGCTGGCCAGATCACCGCTCGACAGGCTGCGGTCAAGGCAGGAATTCCGATGGACGTGCCCGCCCTCACCGTCAACAAGGTGTGCCTCTCGGGGCTGGACGCGATCGCGCTGGCCGACCAGCTGATCGGCTACGGGGAGTTCGACGTCGTGGTAGCCGGCGGCATGGAGTCGATGACGCAGGCGCCGTATCTCCTGCCCGGAGCACGTGAGGGGTACCGGTACGGCGACAGCAAGGTGGTCGACGCGACGTCGCACGACGCCTTGTTCTGCGCCTTCGACCTCATGGGGATGGGAGCCGCGACAGACAGCTACAACGCCAAGCTGGGGATCAGCCGTCAGGAGCAGGACGAGTACGCGGCTCAGTCCCATCAGCGCGCCACCGAAGCCGCCAAGAACGGCTTGTTCGACGACGAGATCGTCGACGTGCAGGTGCCGCAGCGCCGAGGCGACCCGATCGTCGTGACCACTGACGAGGGCGTGCGGTCCGATACGACCGCGGAGACCCTTGCCAAGCTACGTCCCGCGTTCGCCCCCGACGGCACGGTGACCGCCGGTTCGGCATCACAGATCTCCGACGGAGGATGCGCCGTCGTCGTCATGAGCCGGGCCAAGGCCGAGGAGCTGAACGCGCCGGTGCTCGCCGAGATCGGTGCCCACGGCGTGGTCGCCGGCCCGGACCCCTCGCTGCAGTCCCAGCCGTCCAGGGCCATCGCCAGAGCGTTGGAGCGCGACGGCATCACCCCGGGAGACGTCGACCTCTTCGAGATCAACGAGGCCTTCGCGTCCGTGGCCATCCAGTCCATGCGCGACCTCGAGCTGACCGCTGAGAACGTCAACGTCAACGGCGGGGCCATCTCGATGGGCCACCCGGTGGGCATGTCGGGTGCCCGGCTGGTCCTGCACCTGGCGCTCGAGCTCAAGCGCCGGGGAGGGGGAGTCGGCGCGGCCGGCCTCTGCGGCGGGGGCGGTCAGGGCGACGCTCTGCTGCTTCGAGTACCAGCCTGAACCACCGGTTCCCCATCGACCACACAATCACAAGAGGCGGGAGAGACGACATGGCTGACATGGCTGGGCAGGTGGCCCTGGTCACCGGAGGCGTTCGGGGAATCGGGCTCGCGATCTGTGAACGGCTGGCCGCCCGTGGGGTCAAGGTCGCCGCGGGATACTCGCGCGACAAGGACACGGCCCAACGCTTCCTGGATGCCCACGGGGAGCAGGGGGCGAGCATCCACCAGGGCAACATCGGCTCCAGCGAGGACTGTGAGCGGGTCATCTCAGAGGTCGTGGACACGCACGGCCGGCTCGACATCCTGGTCAACAACGCCGGCATCACGATCGACAAGACCGCGCGGAAGATGACGCCTGCGGACTGGGACCGGGTCGTGCAGGTGAACCTCTCTGGGGCCTTCTACCTCTCGCGGGCGATCCTTCAGCACATGCTCGACCGGGGCAGCGGCCGCATCATCAACATCAGTTCGGTGATCGGCTCGTCGGGGAACATCGGGCAGTCCAACTACGCCGCAGCCAAGTCGGGCATGTTCGGGTTAACCATGAGCCTCGCGCTCGAGACGGGCCGCAAAGGCATCACGGTCAACTCGGTGACGCCAGGCTTCATCACGACGGACATGACGGCTGCGGTGCCCGCAGAGGCGATGGAAAAGGTCGTCGCTCGGATCCCGGTGGGCCGCCTCGGGGAGCCCAGCGAGGTCGCCCGCGTGGTCGAGTTCCTGGCCGACCCGGACTCGGCCTACATCACGGGTCAGGTGTACGCCGTCAACGGTGGCCTGTACATGTGAGACGTGCTGCGAAGGGTGACGGTGCCGAGGGATCGGGTTATCTGACATGAGCGAACGTGAGCTGGCGTGGGACGCGGCCGAGTCGGCGGCTGGCAACCTTGGACCAGAGTCCTCATTGGTGGCCCGCCTGGATTCCGGTGGCTTCGGCGAGGCGGTGGCAGCCGTCCTGCAGCGGGCAGCGTCCCACCCTGGCGACGTGGCGGTCGCGAGCCTCCGGTTCGTGGGCCGGCTGGCGCTGGTCGGGCCCACGGCGTTCTCGCGCTGGCTGGGAGTCGACGCGGCACCCCCTGTTGCGGTGGAGAACGACCGTCGATTCGCCGACCCAGCGTGGGAAGAAAACCCTGCCTTCTTCGCCCTCAGGCAGTCCTACCTGTCGGCGGTGGCTTTGGCCGATGAGCTTCTCGACGCCGGCCGGGGGAGTGCTGCGGACGCGTCCAGCGCGGGCAAGGCCGAGATCGTGACGCGGTTGTTCTTCGACGCAGTGGCGCCGACGAACTTCTTGCTGACCAACCCGGCCGCGCTCAAGCGGGCGTTCGAGACAGCCGGTGGGAGCGTCGCCGCTGGCGCCCGGAACTTCGTCGAGGACGCGCTCCACAACAAGGGCCGTCCCAGGCAGGTGGACACCCGGCCGTTCCAGCTGGGGCAGAATCTCGCGGCCACGCCCGGCAAGGTCGTGTTCCGCAACGACCTCATGGAGCTCATCCAGTACGCGCCGCAGACCGACCGGGTCCACACGGTTCCGGTGCTGGCCAGCCCACCGTGGATCAACAAGTACTACGTGATGGACCTCGCACCCGGTCGAAGCTTCCTCGAGTGGGCGGTCCAGCACCGCCGTACCGTGTTCGCGATCAGCTACCGCAACCCTGACGAGACCATGCGCAACGTGACGCTGGACGACTACCTCATCCAGGGTCCGCGCGCGGCTCTCGACGTGATCGCCGACATCACCGGCGCGGACACGGTCGACATCGTCGGGCTCTGCCTCGGCGGCGCGCTCACGGCGATGACGGCGGCCTACCTCACGGACACGGGCGACACCCGCATCGGCTCGCTGACCTTGCTCAACACGCTGCTCGACTACAGCGACCCCGGCGCCCTGGGCCTGTTCACCGACGAGAAGAACGTCGCACAGCTCGAGAGGCAGATGGCGGCCAAGGGCTTCCTCGAGGCATCCAGCATGGCCACGACGTTCGATCTCCTGCGGGCCAACGATCTGATCTTCAACTACGTGGTCTCGAACTGGCTGATGGGACAGGACCCGCCCGCCTTCGACATCCTTGCCTGGAATGCCGACAGCACCCGGATGCCGGCGGCCATGCACTCCTTCTACCTGCGGTCCCTCTACCTGAACAACCTCCTCGCCCGCGGCGAGCTGGAGATCGCCGGGCAACGCCTGGCCCTCTCCGACGTCAAGAGCGATGCCTACATCGTCGGAGCCATCAACGACCACATCGTGCCCTGGACGGGGTCCTACCAGGCGACCCGCTTGCTGGCGGGCGACGTCCGGTACGTGTTGACCAGCGGTGGCCACATCGCCGGGATCGTGAACCCACCAAACCCTAAGGCGTGGTACGAAGCCGCCGACCACAACCCGGTCGACCCGGCGCAGTGGCGGGCGAAGGCCTCGCGGGTGAACGGCTCCTGGTGGGAGGACTGGGCGCAGTGGGGGGCCGACCGCGCCGGGCCGCTCAGGTCACCCCCGCCGCTGGGCAGTGAGATCTACCCGGCGCTCGGTGACGCGCCCGGGGAGTACATCCGCGGGTGACGGGCGCAACGCGGGTCAGATCCTTGACTTCCACCACATCCGACTGGCCCATTCCGCGTACGGGATGACCTCCGCGGACAGCACCGGCAACAGCCAGGCGAAGTTGGCCAGCGTGACCAGGATGTAGGCGCCCGCTGCGGCCGCTCCCCAC
>JACCUZ010000269.1 GCA_013698395.1 Sporichthyaceae bacterium | reverse complement strand
GCCGCCAGACCGACCCTGGTCGTGCCCCAGCGCTGATTGTTGAGGCTCCTCCACGACTTCCTCAGAGGCAGCGTTCACTCCTTCGGGTTCCACTAGTCCGTCGTCGCTACCTTGACCCATAACGCTTCCTCACAGGTTGTCGATTGATCCAGGTGCGTCAGGAGACCACGCCTCCGGCTCCCTTGGCGACTGCGGTCTGTCGCGCAGCGCCCGCTGCCACCAGCCGACGTCGTGCCATCTTCCGTGCTTGAACCCGGCGTTGCGGAAATCGCCTACGTGGGTGAAACCCACGGCCTCGTGCAGGCGGACGCTCGGGGGATTGGGCAGGGCGATGCCAGCGAAGGCAGTCACGTAGCCGAGAGAACGGAGCTGCGGGAGCAACCGCTCGTACAAGGCGCGCCCTGTGCCGTGACCCCGCTCCGACTCGGCGAGATAGACCGTGCAGTCGACGGACCAGCGGTAGCCGGGGCGTGCGTGGTGGTGGGAGGCGTAGGCGTACCCGACTACGTCATCCGCCCGAGACGCAATGAACCACGGCAGCCGCGGCGGTGCGAGCATCCGTCGGCCGATCTCGTCGGGCACGGGCGGCACCTCCTCGAAGGAGGCCATCGACCGGATCACGTAGGGCCGATAGATGTCAGCGATGGCGGCTGCGTCAGCGACGTCCGCCGGTCGAAAGTTGGCGGCTGCATCGTCGTGCTCCCCGCTTGCGGACATGCCGGCTCGGTCACCTCCATGGTTAGAGGCCAACCCTACGGAGCGCGACCGCTCTCGGTTCCGGGTCCACCCTGATGACGAAGCCGGTCAGCGGGACCAGACTGCAGGCGTGCGGCCGCGCATTCTGATCGTCGACGACCACGACGGTTTTCGCGCGGTCGCACGCGCCATGCTCGAGGACGACGGATTCGACGTGGTCGGCGAGGCCGTGGACGGAGGCAGCGCCGTTATGGCGACCGAGGCACTGCGCCCCGGCATCGTCCTGCTGGATGTGCACCTCCCCGACTCGGACGGGTTCAGCGTCTCCGAACGACTCGCCGCGCTCTCGCCTCCTCCGGTGGTTGTGCTCATCTCCAGTCGCCCGCTCGGTGAGCTGCGGCAGCGCGTGACCGACAGCCCGGTCGCCGGCTTCATTCCGAAGCACGAGCTGTCTGGTGCCGCCCTCATCGCGCTCACCGCCTGAGGCAGCAGTGCGCCGATGGCTCTTCGTCGCTGCCGTGGCGGTCGTCGTCATCGGCGAGCTGGCGGCGACCCACGACGATCCGCTCACGATGCTGACCGACGCGGCGGCGGGAGTGACCTTCCTGGCCGTCGGCATCTCGCAATGGCGTTCCTCGCGCCGGCACGCGACTCTCGCCTTTGCCGCAGGTCTCGCGTGGTTCGCCGGCGCCATCTTCCCGGGAGCGCTCTGGCTGCACCGACCGCTGATGTTGCACGCCAGCCTTGCCTTCCCGAGCGGCCGGCTGCCCGGCCGGGCCGCTCGGGTGGCGGTCGTCCTTGCCTGGCCCGCAGCGGTCGTACCGACGCTTGCTCGCAGTTCCTACGTCTCGTTGGTTCTCGCCGCTGCCTCCGCCTCGCTCGCCTGGCACATCGCGGGTACGGCGTCGATGGGTCGGCTTGGGGCGGCTCGGCACGCCGCAGGGTCGACCGCCCTGTTCGCCGCGGCCCTGGCACTGCCGGCAGCCGACCGGCTGGTATCACCCGACCTGACCGTCGGCCTCTCGCCGAACGTCGTCTATGCATTCTTGCTGGCGCTCTCTGGGCTACTGCTCCTGACCGGTCGGCCGCAGCAACAGCGGGAGACCGACGTGGTCATCGAGCTCACGCAGGACGACCCGGCCAACACCCTTCAAGCGCTGCGTCAGGAAGTTCCCGTTCGCCGCGATACCGCAACCCGAGCCGCTCTCGAAGCGGCCATCGGACTCCTTGAGACCAACCTGGCGCTGCACGCAGAGCTGGCCGAGAAGGTGGTCGACGTCCGGTCCTCGCGACGGCGCTTGGTCGAGGCGGCGGTCAGCGAGCGCCGACGGTTGGAGCAGCAGCTGTCGGCCGGAGCGTTGCGGTACCTCGACGAGCTCAACGGCTCGCTGGACCAGCTGCGGTCATCCGGCGACGTCCGCGTCGCCGAGCTAGCCAGCCGCAGTGCCCACGAGGCGAGCCGGACCCGCGGGGACCTCGAGCAACTGGCTCGCGGACTGCACCCGAAGGTGCTCGGCGAGCACGGGCTCGCCGGCGCGTTGGCCGAGCTCGCTCAGCGTTCACCCGTACCTACTACCGTGACGGTCTCTGGGCAACGCTTTCCGGAGCTGGTGGAGTCCACCGTTTGGTATGCCTGCGCCGAAGCCATGGCCAACCTGGTAAAGCACTCGGCCGCCACCTCAGCGCACGTCGAGGTCCAGGTCCGTGGTGGCGCACTGACGGCGTGCGTGAGCGACGACGGAATCGGCGGCGCGCAGGTGACGCCCCACGGTGGGCTTGCAGGCCTCGCCGACCGACTCGGCGCGGTGGACGGGCGGCTCGACATGGAGAGCCCCCAGGGCGGCGGCACCCGGCTGACCATCGAGGTGCCCCTGCCATGACGAGCTACGGGCGCAGGAGTTCGACGAGCAGGATGCTCTCAACAATGCAGGGGTATGGACGTGGACGATGGATGACGGGACCTGGACGTACGAGCAGGATCCGGTTGACGGTTCGGTGACGATCACGAGCTGCAGAGGGTTCTACGACGTGAAAGGCAAGTCGGTGGCGTTCACCACGACGAAGTTCTTCAACAACGGTGACTGCGCTCCGCCGACTTGGACGGCCGGGTGGAACTACGGGGACGGCCAGCTCACCTGGACGGCCGTGAGCGTCGCGGACTTCTCCTTCATCTTCGCGCCGAGACCCTGGCAGCAGATCGACTGACGACAAGGCACTGACGGGTCCCGCGCCGGGATGAGTCCGGGCGGGACCGGTCACGTCTGCCGGTGGTCTACTCCTGGCTAGTCTGCGGGGACGATCCCCTTCGCGACAGAGGAGCCGGCGATGGTCTCTCGACTGAACCCGTACATCAGCTTCCCAGGTAGCGCGCGCCAGGCGCTGGAGTTTTATCGGGAGGTCTTCGGTGGCTCGCTCACGCTGAACACCTTTGGTGAAGCCGGCGCACAGGACACCCCCGACGCCGACAACATCATGCACGGCATGCTCGAGACCGACAACGGGTTCACCTTGATGTGTGCGGACACCCCTCCTGGTATGGACCACGACCATGGGAACAACATCGCGGTGAGCCTGAGTGGCGACGACGCCGACGAGCTGCGCGGCTACTGGGAGAAGTTGTCCGATGGAGGCGCCGTGTCGGTCCCGCTCGAGAAGCAGATGTGGGGCGACGAGTTCGGCATGTGCAGCGACCAGTTCGGGGTGGCATGGATGGTCAACATCGGCCAGCCGCAGGCCTAACTGCCCGCGGCCGGGCCAGGGTGTAGATCGCGTCGAACCGATAGAGCACGTCACCCTCAGCGTTGCTCAGCGCCCAGCGGAGCTTCGCGGACTGGGGCCGAGAGGTAAGCGAAGTGATCGGCGATCGCAGCGGCGTCGGATCGCTCGAAGGCCAGCCGGTACGCGTCGAAAGAGGCGTCGGCGTTCCTCGAGCTGGACAACCTCGACCTCCCTGCGCCAACGGGATCACAAACCGGCAAGCCCCACGGGCCGGCGGCCGACCCCCCAACCGCCGGCCCAGGCGAGCTAGCTACTTCGACCTGAAAATCGACGCCAGCGGTTGAGGCCCGATACCGAGGTCGTGGCCGTGGTTCGCGTGGTTCTCCCGCCGGGGTCGATCAGGCGGCCAGGGCGCTGATCTTGACCAGGTTGTGGGCCAGGACTCCATGTCCGGCCCAGATTCGGGCTCCGGCGGTGCCGTCGATGCGGGTGCGGTCCCAGCCGTATCCGCGTTTGATGGTGCTGATCCTGCCTTCGATGCCGGTGCGCCACTTGATGGTTCTTCGGAACGCTGGTCGGTGTTCCTCGGCCTGTCTGGCCTTGCCGGGTCTGCCCTTGCGGGGGATCACTACCGTGCGGACGCCAAGCTCTCGGAGAGTCTCGTCGACCTTCTGTTCGCCGTATCCGCGGTCGGCGGTGACCACACGCGGTGCCCGACCGGTCCGCCGGGTAATCCGTTCGACCGCCGGGGACAGCTGGGGCGCGTCGGCTGGGTTGCCTTGCTCGACGTTGTAGTCGAGTACGACGCCGTCCTCGTTGTCAGCCAGCTGGGCCTTGTGGCCGAACTCGACCGGCTTGCCCAGCGGGCCCTTGGCGATCGGTCGGGTGTCCGGGTCGTGCAGGCTAACCCGCCGGGTCGCCCCGTTCGGAGTCACCCCGGAGAGCCGCTGCCGGGTCTGCGCAGCGATCTGACGGGTCGCATCGACCAGGTCGCTCAGGTCATCGACGGCGCGAGCGAGCCGGCCGCGGCGCCGACCTGCAGCGGCGTCACGATCGTCGTTGCCCTGCTGTTCCTTGGCCTTGGCCCGGGCTCGGCGCAGGGCCCGTTTGGCGTTGACCAGGACGCGCTCGGCGTCCCTGGCCGCGGTCTCGGCCAGGTCAGCCAACTCGCCGGTGACCCTGCGCACCGCGGCCCGAGCCTCGTCCTTGCCGGCGGCGCTGCGCATCCGCAGCTTCGCACCGATCGCGTGAGCGCGTTTCCCGGCCGACCTGGACCGGTCCCGGACCCGGGTCCGGGTCGCACCGCCGGCCGCCTGGATCCGCCTCTCGGTCGCCGCGATCCGCCTGATCGCCTTGGCCAACAGCCCCGAGTCGGTCGGGTAGGCGACGTTGGACGGCACCACCGTGGTGTCGACCCGTACCCGGTTGGTGCGCAGTAGCTTCGCCGCAGCGGCCTTGGCCAACAACGCCTCGTTCAACCCCTCCACCGCAGCCGCACCGCACCGGGTGGTCAGCTTCATCAGCGTGGTGGGATGCGGCACCGACCCCTCCAGCGGGATCCGGCAGAACCGCCGCCAAGTGATCGAGTCCGACACCTCACGGCAAAGACTCTCGTAGCCCAGCCGGTAGCGGAACTTGAGAAACATCAGCCGCAGGTACGTCTCCATCGGCGTCGACGGCCGACCGATCCGTGGGTCGAAGAACGGCCACGAACGGAGCGAAGAACGCCGGATCATCAAGCAGGGCGTCGACTCGCGCCAACTCCTCCGGAAGTCGCAGCAACTGCTCCGGCAAGATCGACTCGAACAACGACGGCTGATCGCCTACGGTACGAAACACGATGGCCTCGATCCCTTCTAGCCCAAGGGGTTGAGGCCATCCTTCCGTTCCAGAACCAGCCGATCACGCACCGGCGCGCCCCGACTTTTTCAGGTCGAAGTAGCTAGCAGCAGCTGGTGCCGCAGTCCTCGGTGGTGCAGGTGTCGTCGCAACAGTCGTCCATCACTGATCACCTCCCTCTCTCCGGGTGCGTCGTATCTCTCGTGATCGTGAGGGTGGGGCGGGCCGGAACGGCCCGTTTCCTCCTCACGATCATGACCATGGCGCCCCAGGGAGGGACGCCAACCGTGATATCGGCGTACGTCGATACGCTGACCCTTGCCGAGATATCGGCCGGTGTCAATATTCACAGCGGTCGATCTCGTGGCACCATGAGAGGCATGCCCAAACCGCTGCCTCTCCTCGCCCCCGTCCGGTCGGCGGACGCGTGCTGCTCGCCACTCTCCAGCGCACCGCTGTCGGCGGAGCAGGCGCAGGAGTTGGCGACCCGACTCAAGGCGCTCGCCGACCCCGCTCGACTGCGACTTGTCTCCTTGTTGCTGGCCAGCCCCGACCTTGAGGCGTGCACCTGCGAGCTGACCGAACCGCTAGGCCTGTCGCAGCCCACTGTGAGTCACCATCTGAAGCGCCTCTCGGAGGCAGGCATCGTCACCGCCGAGCGCCGGGGGGTGTGGACGTACTACCGGGTGGTGCCCCGCGCGCTCAGCGCCCTTGCGACGGTCCTGCTTGCTCCCCAGGCCGCGTGACGACCTGCGTCGAGCGGCATTGCTCCGCTCAGGGTTCCCAGACGGAGTTGTCATGGGCGAACACCACGCGGCATGGGTCGAACTGCTGCAGCCGTTCGATCCACGGCGGAGGCAGTGGAAGCGGCTCCTCGGTCCCGTTGAGTCCTGCACGCCGGGCGAGGACATCGGCGCCGTAGGCGGTTGCCGTGTCATGACTCTGCCCGGCGACTATTAGGGTGCCGTTGACCCGACGGATGATCAGTGATTGATGCCCTGCAGTGTGCCCAGGCGTCGGCATCACCACGACTCCTGGCAGGATCTCGGCCTCTCCATCCAACTCTTCGTACGTGAGACCGGGGGCGTCAACGAGCTCAGGCAGGGTGTAGTCGACCGTTGATCGCGCCCAGTCCAGCTCCACGCGTTGAGTGAAGATCGGCCGGGCGAGCAGGTCAGGGTTGCCGCCGCAGTGGTCGAAGTGCAGATGACAGTTGACCACCATCCGCACGTCCCGAACGTGCGCCCCGGCTGCGGCCAATGCTGAGGCCAAGGAGTGCCGGCGCGGGCGGTAGTGAGCATCGACGTCGGGATGGCTGCCCATGCCGGAGTCCATCAGCAGCAGGCCCTCCGGGTGATCCACCAGATAACCCAGGCACGGCTCGACACGCGGCGCCCCGGTGCTCGTCTCTTCGGTTGGTCGCACGAAGTAGCCGAAGTCCACCCGCCGCACGTCTATGTCCCTCACCGGGCTGAGTCTGACGTGTCCAGGCGGGGAAGCGAGTCAGTCCTCGATGCGCTCCAGCAGGCACACCGTGACCGGGTCTCCCGCCTGCTTACCGATCGCCTGGCGAATCGCTGCCTTGACCGGCAGCTTGTGAGTACCGTCCCCCAGGGCCATGAATGAGCTCTGGAACGGGTGATCGTCGATGGTGCCACGGATCTTGACCAGGCCACGGGTGTCGAAGAAGCTCGCCGAGTCCGGCCAGACGAGGTAGGTCCAGCCGCGCTTGGCGGGGCTCTTCTGCAACGTTGCCATGAACCGCTGGGCCTCCATGACAGCCTCCTGCAGTGTGCATGTAACCACCAGTTAAGACCTCGCGTGGTCGGGGAACTCATCGAAGCCTGACCTGAAACCTGGAACAGACGCGCGAAGACCGGCGGCACGAGTCATGCTGCGGCTATGAGCCGACGAGTCGTCGATCTCAGTCACCCGATCGTGGCTGGCATGAGTACATACCCCGGACTGCCGCCCCCCGAGATCGACACGATTATCAGCCGGGAGGAGTCAGCGCAACGGCTCGCCCCAGGGGTTTCGTTTCACATCGGGCGCCTGTGCATGGTCGCCAACACCGGCACCTACCTGGACGCCCCGTTCCACTTTCACGAGTCCGGCCCGGACACCGCTGCCTTGGCACCCGACCGCCTGGCCGAGCGGCCCGTCGTGGTCGTCGACGCCCGAGGGGTCACTCGTATCGGGGCCGAGAGGCTGAGGGGGCTCCCAGGCCTCGCCGATATGGCCGTCCTGGTGCGCACGGACTGGTCCAACCACTGGGGCACCAGCCAGTACGCCATAGGCAGTCCTCATCTGAGCCGGGACGCCGTCCAGGTGCTGATCGATGCAGGTGTTGCCTTGGTCGGTATCGACGCGTTGAACATCGACGACGTCAGCGACCTTTCGAGGCCCGCTCACCACGGGCTGCTGGGCGCCGGTGTCCCCATCATCGAGCACATGACCAATCTGGCGTCGCTTCCGCCGGTCGGAGCGCGCCTGACGGCTGTCCCACCACCGGTTGTCGGGATGGGGACAATGCCGGTCCGAGCCGTGGCTATCGTGGACTCCTGACCTGAGCGCAAACCGCGTGGCGAGAGGCGGACCTGTGACCACCATCGGCCATCTCCTTCGTCAGGCAGCGTGGATGGCACTCGCCGTCTGTGCGACCCTCTTTCTGCTCCTGCTCTCCATGAGTCTTGGGCAACCGTTCGGCCCGGTGGAGCGCTTGACGCTGTTGATCACCACCGCCTTGCTGGGGTGGGCGGCCGTCCGCCTGCGGCAAAGGGCCAGTCGCAGTCGCTGATCGAGGAAGCACTCGCCGCAACGCCAGGTGCGGCCACGCGGTCGACGGTGCTCTCCGCCGCTGCGCCGGCCGTCTCAAGTTCATCGCCCTCCCGCCGATACACCAAGTTCGATCAAGTACGCGGCTGCAGGAGGGCGTGTGCGTGGCGTTCACCACTGGCTTCCTCCGCCGCTACCGTCCGCCCACCGGGGGGTTGGACCGGGTCCGGTGGTTCTTCCTGTGCTTCGCGGTGTTCACCTGCGTCACGGCGCCGATGCAGGTGCCCTCCAGCAGCCCCGTGCCGCCTGCCTTTTGGGTCGCCGGTGTCCCAGCGATCGGCTATCTGCTCTGGCGTCGGCTATGCGAGTACCGAGCCGGGGCCCTGCAGCCCCCCGCTTGGGATGTTGCAGAAGGTGTCGCCGTGTTCGTCGCCTTGCTGATCATCGGACCGCTCGGCGGAGGTCTCGGTGTGTTCTACGCCGGGGTCTACTTTCGCGTGGTTTTCGGGTCCACTCGTCGGGTTCTCACCGGCGCCCTGGTCTACCTGCTCGCGCTGTTCCTGAGCAGCTGGTGGGCAAACCAACTGTCACCCATCCCTGGTTCTCCCTGGCAGCAGCAACTCGGCCAGAACGTCATCGGCATCGCCTTCTCCACGCTGTTGATGTGGCTGATGCTCAGAACTTTGGTCGCCCACCAGCGCGCCCTGACCCAGGAGCGCCAGCTGCTCACCGCCGTGCTCGACAATGTCGAGAGCGCGGTCATCGCGGCAGGTTCGGACGGGACGCCGCTCGTTCGCAACCGGGCGGCGCTGAACCTGTACGCGGAGTTGGCATTGCCCGAGCCACCGGCACCTTGGCATGACGCGGTCACGCTGTATCGCGGCGACGCGATGACTCCACTGCGCCCGGAGGATCTGCCCATGGAGCAGGTGCTGAACGGTCAGCGGCTCCGCGACGCAGAGCTCGGCGTTGGCCTGGCCGACGGGACGTACCGGTCGTTCCTCGTCAACGGACAGCCACTGTCGACCAGCACCACCGACGGCGTCGGTGCCGTCCTCACCATCACCGACGTGACGGCCCGCAAGAAGGCTGAAGAGCGGCTAGCCCACCTTGCTCTGCACGACCCGCTCACCGGGTTGACCAACCGGGTGCTGCTCCGAGACCGGCTGGAACACGCACTTCAGCGGCGATCCGCTGACGAGGAACGGGTGCGTCTGCTCTTCATCGACCTCGACGGATTCAAGACCGTCAACGACTCGCTCGGTCACCCGGTCGGAGACCAGGTGTTGGTCGTTGTCGCCAACCGCATCCGCTCGATCTTGCGCACCCAAGACACGGTCGCCCGACTTGGTGGCGATGAGTTCGCCGTTCTGATCGAAGACGAGCCCGAGGAAGTCGCCATTGCCACCGCCGAGCGGATCCTCGCCGCGTTACGCGAACGGTTGGAGGTCGATGAGCGTTCTGTCGTTGTCACCGCCAGCATCGGCATCGCCTCGGGTGGTGCAGCCACGACAGCGGACGAGCTGCTGCGCAACGCGGACCTGGCGATGTACGCAGCCAAGGAACGGGGAAACCGGTTCGAGCGGTTCCAGCCCGCGATGCATGCTTTCGCTGTGCAGAGGCTGGTGCTTCAGGCCGACCTACAAACGGCGCTGGATCGCAATGAGTTCTTCCTGCAGTACCAGCCGGTTATGTCCCTGACAAGCGGCCGTGTCACCGGCGTCGAGGCTCTGCTGCGCTGGCGTCATCCCCACCGAGGAGTCATCCCACCGCTGGAGTTCATCCCCCTGGCGGAGAGCAGTGGCCTGATCCTGTCGATCGGCACGTGGGTGGTCCACGAGGCCTGCCGTCAGCTGTGCGAGTGGCGCCGCAAGCACCCCGCGGCTGCTGAGGGCCTCACCGCGGCAGTCAATGTCGCGGTATCGCAGCTGGAGGCGCCGAACCTGGTCGATGAGGTAGCGGGTGCGCTCGCCGAGAATGGCCTTAAGGCGGAGGATCTGGTTCTGGAGATCACCGAGAGCGCGATGAGCGAGCACCTCGAGGTTGGGCCGACCCTGCGCGAACTACGCCGGATCGGTGTAGTCCTGGCTCTGGATGACTTCGGAACCGGCTACTCCTCGATGAGCCGGTTGCGCCTGTTCCCGGTGCAGAAGGTGAAGATTGACCGCTCGTTCGTGAAGGAGATCGGCCACTCTGGCGACAGCGACGTTCTTGTGGTCACCACGCTGGCTCTGGCGCACGGACTGGGTATGGAGGCGGTAGCCGAGGGCGTCGAGACCCAGGCGCAGCTCGAGTTCCTCCGGGACAATGGCTGCGCGGAAGCGCAGGGGTACCTGTTCAGCCGTCCGGTGGATGCGCACAGCATCGAGTCAATCCTCGCGGCGCAGGACGTCGCACCGCTCGCCGAACCCGCGGCGCTTACATACGGCTAACTCGTCACTGCGGGCGAATGCCGACGTACCGCGTTTCGAGGTACTCCTCGATGCCCTCCCGGCCTCCTTCCCGGCCGAAACCCGATTGCTTCACGCCACCGAACGGAGCGGCCGGGGTCGACACGACGCCCTGGTTGATGCCGACCATCCCGGTGTCCAGCTGCTCGGCAAGCGACAACGCAGTTGCGAGGTCGCGGGTGTAGGCGTACGCGACGAGGCCGTACTCAGTGTCGTTTGCCCGCCCGATGGCCTCGTCGAGCGTGGCGAACGTTGACACCGGCGCGACGGGACCGAAGATCTCCTCCGTCTGCAGGACCGCGTCGGTGGGGACATCCGCGACCACGGTGGGAGAGTAGAACCAGCCACGGTCACCGACCGTATCCCCACCGGTGAGCACGCGGCCGCCTCGGTTGACGGCGTCCTGCACCAGCTCGGCCACCTTGTCGCGGGACACCGCATCGACGAGCGGGCCGACCTGGACGCCCTCCTCCGTGCCCCGTCCCACGCGCAGACTCCCCATCCGGCCGGCCATTCGCTGCGCAAACTCGTCCGCGACGCTCTCGTGCACGAGGAACCGGTTCGCGGCAGTGCACGCCTCACCCATGTTCCGCATCTTGGCGACCATCGCCCCGTCAACGGCAGCGTCCATGTCGGCATCGGCCATGACGAGGAACGGGGCGTTCCCGCCGAGCTCCATCGACACCCTGAGCAGCTGCTCGGCCGACTGTTCGACCAACCGGCGGCCCACCACCGTGGAGCCGGTGAAGGTGAGCTTGCGCAGTCGGGAGTCCCGGATGAGCGGCTCCATCACCTTGCCGCTGCTGCTCGTCGTCACGACGTTGAGGACGCCGTCGGGCAACCCCGCCTCGCGCAGGATGTCGGCCAGCGCGTACATCGACAACGGGGTCTGCGCCGCCGGCTTCACCACCATCGTGCAGCCCGCCGCAACCGCCGGGCCGATCTTTCGCGTACCCATCGCCAGCGGGAAGTTCCACGGGGTGATCATCAGCGCCGGACCAACGGGACGCTTCATGGTCAACAAGCGGGTCGCGCCATCGGGAGACGTCGACCAGCTGCCCGCGATGCGGACAGCTTCCTCACTGAACCACCGGAAGAACTCAGCGGCATACGTGACTTCACCCCGCGACTCGGGGATCGGTTTCCCCATCTCGAGCGTCATCAGCAGGGCGAGGTCGTCCGCCCGAGCCGTCATCATCTCGAATGCGCGGCGCAGGATCTCACCGCGCTCGCGGGGCGGCGTTGCCGCCCAGGACCCCTGCACGTCTACGGCCGCGTCGAGTGCCGCGCGCCCGTCCTCGACCGACGCGTCAGCCACCTCCGCGAGGACCTCGCCGGTGGAAGGGTCGGTGACCGCGAGCGTGGCGCCACCGGCGGCGGGATGGGTTCCTCCTCCGATCCACAATCCCTTGGGCACCTGCTCCACGACGGACTGCTCGCGGTCCGCTGTCACCGACATTGCAGTGGTCATGCGGAAACCTCCTCTCGCTCGAAGTTAGCAGCCTGGAGACGCAGGGGCGCTGCTGCCGCCTCAGAGCTCTGCTTGCTGAGAGAGTGACCCTGTGCGCGTGACAGCTCGGGTCGACTACGCCGTGCGGGCGCTGGTGCAGCTCGCCTCGGCGGGCTCTGATCGTCCGGTCAAGGCGGAGCACCTTGCTACCGCGCAGCAGATCCCACTCAAGTTCCTGTTGGAGATCTTGCGCCAGCTCAAACAGCACAAGCTGCTGGCCAGCCGCCGCGGTCCCGACGGCGGCTACACCCTGGCTAAGCCGGCCGCCGCCATCGCGATCGCCGACGTCATCCGTGCCGTTGAGGGACCACTGGCGACGGTGCGGGACACAAGTCCGGCGGCCTTGGACTACGACGGGCTGACCGAGCCCCTTCGCACCGTATGGATCGCGGTCCGCGGAAGTCTTCGCCATGTGCTCGAGGACGTGACCTTGCAAGACGTGCTCACCGGCCGGCTCCCCCGACATGTCGTGAGCATCGCCGAGAAGTACGGCGAGGGCGAACGTCCTTAGGCGATCGGGACTGCGGCGCGCACCGGTGCAGCCCGACGTACATGGAGCACCTGACCCTCGTCGATCCCGAGTTGCTCGGCCGTCCCGCGCGTGACCTGAGCCCAGAGCTGCTCGCCCTCGGCGTGGAGGTCCACGCGGACCTCGAAACCTAACCGGGTGACCCGGGTGACCCTGGCGGCCACTGCGCCGACATCGGGTTCGGTGAGCAGCTCGAGGTCGTGTGGCCGGACCAGTTGACCACCGAGGCGGGTGACAGGGCCCAGGAAGCTCATGACGAAGTCGTCACTGGGCTGGTCGTAAAGCTGGTCCGGGGTGCCGACCTGCCGGACCTGACCGCCAGCCATCACGACGATGGAGTCGGCGACCTCCATCGCCTCCTCCTGGTCATGGGTGACAAACACCGTGGTGACGTGCACCTGGTCGTGCAGCCGACGCAGCCAGGCGAACAGCTCCTTGCGGACCTGAGCGTCGAGGGCCCCGAAGGGCTCGTCGAGGAGCAGGACGGCGGGCTCGACGGCGAGCGCGCGGGCGAGGGCCATCCGCTGGCGCTGGGCGCCGGAGAGCTGTGCGGGGTACCGGTGTGCCAACTGCTCGAGGTGGACCAGCTCCAGCAGCTCGTCGACGCGCTTGCTGATCTCGTCCTTGGGACGCTTGCGGATCTCCAGGCCGAACGCAATGTTGCGGCGCACCGTGAGGTGCTTGAAAGCGGCATAGTGCTGGAAGACGAAGCCGACGCCGCGGTCCTGGACGGGCAGGTTAGTGGCTTCTCGGCCCTCGATGTCGACCACACCGGTGTCGGGCCTTTCCAGACCGGCGATCACCCGGAGCAGGGTCGACTTGCCGCCGCCGCTCGGGCCCAGGAGCGCGGTCAGCCCGCCGGTAGGGATCTCGACTGAGACGTCAGTGAGTGCGGCGAAGTCGCCGAAGTTCTTGGAGACGTCGCGGACGCTGATGCTCATTTGGTGATCTCCTTCGGGGCGAGCGCGCGGCTGATGATGAGCGCGACGACCGCGGTGACGACCAGCAACAGTGCGCACGCGTACGCCGTCTCCTGGTCGAAGTTCAGGTAGCGCTCCTGCACGAGCAGGGTGACCGTCTGGGTGCGCCCGACCAGCCGACCAGACACGACGGCAACTGCGCCGTACTCGCCCAGCGATCGGGCCAGCGCGAGCACCACGCCGTAGGCGAGGGCGCCTCGGATCGAGGGGAGCCTGATGCGCAGGAAGGTCTGCACCGGGCCGGCACCGAGGGTGGCTGCGGCCTGCTCCTGCTCGTCGCCGATCTCCTCGAGCACCGGGGCCACCGCGCGGACCACCAGCGGGATGCACACGAAGATCGTGGCCATCACCATGCCGGGGATGGAGAAAATGACATTGATGCCGATCCCGGCCAGTGCTCGTCCGACCCCCGTGGTGCGGCCATAGACCAGGATCAGCGCGAGGCCGACGATGACCGGGGAGACGGCGATAGGCAGGTCGATCAGGGCGTTGAGCACGCGCTTGCCGCGGAAGCTGTGCCGCACTAG
>JACCUZ010000266.1 GCA_013698395.1 Sporichthyaceae bacterium | reverse complement strand
GGAGCGGCTCGGGCCGCCGCGGGCCGCCCCTGACCGCGCGCTGCCTGCCCGTCCGGTCTCGCCGATGTCCTCGACCTGCTCCGCGGCCAGCCCGGCTCGGGTCCGCTGGGCGCGCGGCAGGACACCGGTGACCTCGCGGGGGATGTCGAGCTCCTCGTAGAAGTGGTCGGAGGTGGAGTAGGTCTCCTCCGGCTCGCCGAAACCGAGGTCGAGAGCCTTGTCGATGAGGGCCCACCGGGGCATGTCGTCCCAGTCGACGAAGGTGACGGCCTTGCCGGAGGCCCCCGCGCGTGCGGTGCGCCCGATGCGGTGCAGGTAGGTCTTCTCGTCCTCGGGGCACTGGTAGTTCACGACGTGGGTGATGTCCTGCACGTCGATGCCTCGAGCGGCGACGTCGGTGGCGACGAGGACGTCGACCTTGCCGCTGCGGAACGCGCGCAGCGCCTGCTCACGGGCGCCCTGGCCCAGGTCGCCGTGCACCGCGCCGGAGGCGAAACCGCGATCCGTCAGGTCGTCGGCGACCTTGGCGGCGGTGCGCTTGGTCCGGCAGAACACCAGGGTCAGTCCGCGGTCCTGGGACTGCAGGATGCGGGCGAGCATCTCCACCTTGTCCATGGCGTGCGCGCGGAACGCGTGCTGCTCGACGGCCTTGACGGTCTGCCCGTCGTCGTCGGGGTCGACGGCGCGGATGTGCGTCGGATGGTGCATGTACGAGCGGGCCAGCGTGATGATCGGGCCCGGCATGGTGGCGGAGAACAGCATGGTCTGCCGGCCGGCGGGGATCAGCCGCACGATCTTCTCCACGTCGGGCAGGAATCCGAGGTCGAGCATCTCGTCCGCCTCGTCGAGGACGAGGGTGCGCACGTGACCGAGGTCGAGCAGCCCTTGCTGGGCCAGGTCGATCAGCCGGCCCGGCGTACCGACGACCACCTCGATGCCCGTGCGCAACGCCTCGACCTGCGGCTCGTAGGCCCGCCCGCCGTAGACGGACAGGATGCGCACGGGGCGTCGCGTCGCGGCCTTCTCGAGGTCACCGGTCACCTGCACGCACAGTTCACGAGTCGGGACCACTACTAGAGCCTGCGGCTTGCCTGGTGGGACCGGCGGCAGGCCCTCGAGCACGTCGGTCTCGCCCTGGGCAACGATGCGCTGCAGGAGCGGGATGCCGAAGCCGAGCGTCTTGCCGGTGCCGGTCTTGGCCTGTCCGATGATGTCGTGCCCGTGCAGGGCGACCGGCAGCGTGAGTGCCTGGATCGGGAACGGGTGGGTGATGCCCATGGCCTCGAGCGCCTCGACCGTGGCCGGAATGACGCCGAGCTCGGCGAACGATGGGATGGTCAGGACGCTGCCCTTCACAAGTATGCGAGCCTTCAGCCTACCGTCGATACGCTGCCGGACGTGACGACCGACGCTGGCGGCGAGCCACCCAGCGATCCGCCCGACGACGATGCCGGCTACCGCCTCGCGGTCGTCGATCTGCTCGGCGCGCTGGCCTACGGCGAGCTGACCGCGTTCGAACGCCTTGCCGACGACGCCGCCTTTGCACCGACGGTGGGTGACAAGGCGGCGCTGGCGGCGATGGCGGTGGCGGAGTACAACCACTTCGCACTCCTGCGGACCCGTCTGGAGGACATGGGGGTCTCGCCCGAGGAGGCGATGGACCCGTTCATGCCGGCGCTGGAGGCCTTTCACGAGCGCACCGCGCCGTCGGACTGGCTCGAGGGTCTGGTCAAGGCATACGTCGGCGACGGCATCGCGACCGACTTCTACCGCGAGGTGTCGGCCTACCTCGACGACTCCACCCGGACTTTGGTCCTGCAGGTGCTCGAGGACACCGGGCACTCGAGGTTCGCCGTCGACCGTGTCCGAGCCGCGATCGAGGCCGAACCACGCATCGCCGGCCGGCTCGCACTGTGGGGCCGCCGGCTGGTCGGCGAGGCCTTGAGCCAGGCGCAGCGGGTGGCGGCCGAGCGCGACGCGCTGGCCGCGTTGCTGGTCGGCGGCATGGCCCATCGGGGCGCGGACCTCGCCGAGGTGGGCCGCATGTTCGCGCGCCTCACCGACAACCACACGAAGCGGATGGCGACGCTTGGCCTGTCGGCCTGACGGCGCCTACCGGCCGGTTCGGCGCTAAAGGGCGCCGAACCCGACCCTGCGGGTGCCCGGTTCGCCGAGCTCGACGTAGGCCAGTTTCTCTGCCGGCACCACGACGCGACGCCCCTTGTCGTCGTCGATGGAAAGGATCTTGCTCTCACCGGTCAGCGCGGCGGACACGGCGGTCGTGATGGCATCGGTGTCCTCCGGGCTCTCGATCACCAGCTCGCGCGCCACGTGCTGGACACCGATCCTGACCTCCACCGCAACCTCCGTCGTCGCTGTTCGCTCGCTGCGGCGTCAGGCTAGTCGGTGTGCGGTGCGTCGTGCGCCTCACCGGTCCGCGGGAAGCCGCCGATGCCCCGCCAGGACAGGCTGGCGAGCAGCCGGGCAGCGGCGTCGCGGGGGATCGACCCGGCGTCAGCGAGCCAGAACCGGGCCGCCACCTGCGCCATCCCGACCAGGCCGACGGCGAGCAGCCTGGCCTGCTCCTTGGGCAGGCCCGCATCGTCGCGGATCACCTCACCGATGAGTTCGGCGCAGGCCAGCGTGGTGCCTTCGACGCGCTCCCTGACCTCGGGCTGGTTGGTCAGGTCGGACTCGAAGAGCAGCCGGAAGGCCCCGCCGTCCTCGTCGACGAACCGGAAGTAGGCGGCGATCGTGGCCGCGACCCGCTGCTTGTTGTCGGTGGTCGAGTCCAGCGCGACCCGGACGGCTTCCACCATCGCTGCGGCGTGCTCCTCGAGCAACGCGACGTAGAGGTCCAGCTTGCCCGGGAAGTGCTGGTAGAGCACCGGCTTGCTGACACCCGCGCGGTCGGCGATGTCGTCCATCGCTGCAGCGTGGTATCCCTGCGCGACGAAGACGTGCTGCGCGGCGGCCAGCAGCTGCCGGCGGCGGGCGGACCGGGGCAGGCGGGTGCTGCGGGTAGGGGAGTCCGCTGCGCCCTGGTCAGCGGTATTCGTCATCGTCGGTCTCGACCACCCTGGCCTGCTCGGCCCGGTCCGCCGGGTCGGCCTCGACGGGGAACTCCGCCAGCTCGTCGTCGCGCTGGTCCGAGACGCTGACGGGCCTGCGCTGCTCCAGGGCGTCCGCGTCGGGTACCTCCGCGCCCACCTCGCCATCGAAGTCGGTCTCTCGCTCGGCCATGAGATGCCTCTCAGTCGTGCGCAATTTCGGTCGCGGCGAGCCTACGGGTGGGCACCCCTGCCGCGTGATAGGCAGCGCGTCATGCAGCGTGCGCGGGACGTGGCCACGCTGGTAGGCGCCCGCGACGCGCGCGCGGTCCGGCGGGCACGGGACCTACGCCGGGTGGGGCTGGCAGTCATCGGACTGCTGCTGCTGCTCGGCATCTCCGGCTTCCTCGGCATCCGATCGTCCACGGTGACCGCCCGGTCACCCGACGGCTGGACCTTGCGCGTGGAGCACGCGCAGGTGACCCGTGCCGGCATCGCTGTGCCGTTCCATGTCACCGTGCAGCACGTGGGCGGCTTCTCAGGCCCGGTCACCCTCGCCCTGAGCAACTCCTTGCCCGAGCGCTTCGACTTCCAGAACTTCTATCCGAACCCGGGCAAGGAGACGGCCACCGCAAGCCGGCTGCTGTACGAGTTCGACCCGCCTCCTGGGAACACGCTGCGGATCAGCCTGGACGCGCGGACCGCGCCGGACCAGAACGGCTCGACCGAGGTCTACCACACAGCCGTCCTCGTCGACGGCCAGGTCGTCGCCTCGGTCCGCTTCCGGATGTGGGTGATGCCCTGATGGAGATCGTGATCAGGTCGTTCGTGATGTTCGGCTTCCTCTGGCTGGTGACCAGGGTCGTCGGGAAGCGGGAGCTCGGACAGCTCTCGGCCTTCGAGCTCGTGCTGCTCGTGACGATGGGAGACCTGGTCCAGCAGGGGGTCACCCAGGAGGACTACTCCGTCAGCGGTGCCGTGATGACGGTGGGTACGTTTGCACTGCTGTCCGTGCTCCTGTCCTACGTCTCCTGGCGGTTCCCCCGCACCCGACCGGTGCTCGAAGGACGGCCGACCGTGGTGGTGAGGTCCGGTCAGCTCCAGGATGACGTCATGCGCCTGGAGCGGCTGACGGACACCGAGCTGCTGGAGGCGGCGCGCAAGCAGGGCGTCCGGCGCCTCGAGGACATCGACCTGGCCGTCCTCGAGAACGATGGTTCCCTCTCGTTCTTCCAGCGCAGCCACTCGGGCCCTGCGTAGCGTCCGGCGGGCCACTCGCTTGGGTCGAGGCGGCTGGGGGATGCCAGACTCCGCGGTGTGACCGCCACTGACCACAGCGACCTCATCGCGGCGCTGCTCGGCGTTCCCGGAGTGGCTGCCGCGGCGGTCGAGCCACTGGGCGACGGGCCTGGGACCCTGCGTCTCCAGCTGGCCCCCGGAGTGGACGAGGTAGGCGTGGCCGGGGAGGTCAACCGCCTGCTGCGCAGCCGGTTCGGCCTGGCGGTCGACACCGACCGGGTCCGGGTGATCGAGGAGGATGCGCAGCAGGCGGGGGAGCCGCCTGCCGACGTACGCCCTGAGGCTCCCGTGCCACCGCGGGATGAGGGTGCCGCGCCATCCCCGCTGCCCGACCGCGGTCCGGCGGGAGGGCCACCGCCCGACCATGCAGTCAAGTCCGCGGCCGAGCAGACCGCGGAATCGACGGAGCCGACGGAGCCGACGGAGCCGGAGGCGAATGAGGCCGCCGGGCGCCTGGTTGTCGAAAGGGTCCAGCTGGTGTCCGCCGGTCTGGCCACCTCGGTCATCGTGTCGCTGTCGTCCGGGCAACGTTCCTTCGAGGGCGCTGCCGAGGGCACATCGACCGCTGACAGCCTGAACCGTGCCGTCGCCGTCGCGACACTGCGCGCCGTCGAGGCCTTCGTGCCCGGCGTCGCCCGCTTCGACCTCGACCACGTCGAGGTCACCGAGACCGGCACCGATCGCACTGCCGTCGTCGTCGTGACCATGGTCACCGAGCGGGCATCGCAGCGGTTGGCGGGCGCGTCGGTGGTACGCGACGACACCGGACAGGGAGTGATCCGAGCCGTGCTCGCGGCCGTCAACAGGCGGCTCGGGGCAGTGGTTGTCCAGGAGGGCGCCGAGCGGTGAGCGCACCGGTCCGGCCGCCGTGGCCAGGGCGGCTGGTCGACCTGCCGTCCGGGAACGTGCACGTGCGTGCGGCGCCGCCCACCGGTGACGCCGCTGAGCCGGCGGTGATGGTGCACGGTCTGGGCGGTTCCGCGTCGAACTGGACCGACGTCATGGGGCTGCTGCAGGACCGGCTCGACACGCTGGCACCGGACCTGCCCGGCTTCGGCTGGTCACCCCCGCCGGTCGACCGCGACTATTCCGTGCGCGCGCACGCGCGCGTGGTCGCTGATCTCATCGAGGCGAACACGGGCCGCCCGGTCCACCTGTTCGGCAACTCACTCGGCGGAACGGTGGCCCTGGTCGTCGCGGCATCTCGACCGGAGCTGGTGCGGACCCTCACCCTGGTGTCCCCGGCGCTGCCGGTGCTGCGGCCGCGTGCGACCAACATCCATCTGCCGGCCCTCGCGGTGCCGTTCGCCGGGCAGCGACTGGCTCGCCGGTTGGGGCGGTACCCGGTGGAGCAGCGAGTACGGGCCACGCTGGCCCTCTGTTACGCCGACCCCGCGCGGGTGCCGGCGCAACGCGTGGAGGAGGCCAGGACCGAGGCCGAGCGACGCGCCCAGCTCGAGCACGAGTCCGAGGCGATGCTGTTGTCGCTGCGCAGCCTGATGTCGGCCTACGTCCGCCCACGCGCCTGGCCGCTGTGGCGGCTCGTAGCCCACGTCCACACGCCGACGTTGCTCGTCTACGGCCTGCGGGACAGGCTGGTCGACCCGCGCACCGCTACCCGGGCGGCCCGGACCTTCCCGGACGCTGCGCTGATGACCATCCCCGACAGCGGGCATGTGTCCCAGATGGAGCATCCGGAGGTCGTCGCCCACGCGGCGCGGGGGTTCCTCGCGGCGGTCGACCGCCGGACGGGGCGCCGGTCTGTCAGGTGAGGAACCCTCGTAGCAACGAGGCGGTGGCGTCGAGGTGCCCCGCCATCTCGCGCCGGGCAGCATCCGGCCGACCGGAGAGAACGGCCCGGACGATGCGGGCGTGCTGCGCTCGGGAGTGGACGATGTTCGGCGGCAACAGCGGAATCGCGTCGAGCAGGTCGTTGAGACGCATCCGGTTGTCCGACACGGCCGCCGACAGTGACCGTGAACCGACCAGCGACACGATCGCCAGATGCAACCTGCTGTCGGCCGGGCGGTAGTCCTCCACACCGACTGCTCGCTCCAAGGCCAGAGCAGCGCGCAGCTCGCCAACTGCTCCCGTCGGGTGGGAAGAACCAGCCGCCAGCGCCGCCGCGCCGGGCTCGAGCACCTCGCGCAGCAGCAGGGCGTCGGTGATGTCGCTGCCCATTTCCATGGCGATCTGGCGCGCGTCACGCTGGTCACGACGCCACTCCTGCGGCGGCAGCACGAAGGCGCCTCCGTAGCGCCCGCGGCGAGACTCGAGGTAACCGGCCTCGACCAGCGCGTTGACGGCTTGGCGCAATGTGGGCCGGCTCACCCCGAGAGCCGACGCCAGCTCCCGCTCGCTCGGCAACCGCTCCCCGACCGGCACCTGCCCGAGCTTCACCGCCTGCAGGAGGCGCTCGACTGTTTCCTCGTAGGCGTTGCCGCCTCGGATCCGGCGGAAGGCCGGCCGCGCCTGCGCCCAGTGGCTCCCGGACACGCCGGCCCGGTCCGCGACCTGACGGTGCCGCTCAGCCGGTCCCGCTCAGCCGGCCGGCGCGGACGGTCCTCCAGGATCGCGCGGGTCTCGCCCAGCCGCTCCGGCTGCGATGTCGCCGACGTGAGTGCGCCCATAACCTTCTGTCTCGAGGTGCGCGCCATGCTCGCCGCCGGTCATGGCGAACTCCTCCTCCGGCGAGAGGATCAGCTTGTGCCGCCCCGCGACGGCGAAGTAGACCACGGACAGGGCGAACCAGATCGCCACGCCGACGATGCCCGGCCGATAGTCGGCGTTGAAGAACAGCGACACCAGCGAGACCGCCGCGATGACGCCGGCGACGATGGCGCCCGCCTCACCCAGCGGACTGCGGTACGGACGCTCGATGTTGGGCCGGTTCCGGCGCAGGAGGACGAACGACACCATCTGCATGACGTAGGAGATGACGGCACCGAAGACAGCCATCGTGAGCAGCGCCGCGCCGACGCTGTCCGACCCGGAGTACTGCAGGATCAGCGCGAGGATGTACCCGATGACCGCGCCGAGCAGCAGCGCGACGTGCGGCGTCTGCCGCGTGCCGTGGGTGACCGATAGTGCGTTGGGGAAGTACCCGGCTCGCGAGAGCGAGTAGATGTTCCGGCCGTACGCGAAGATGATTGTGTGGAAGCTGGCCACCAGGCCGGTGACCGCGATCAGCGCGAGCAGCGAGGCGGCCGTGCCGTCCCCGAAGATGGTCTTGAGCCCGTCGAACAGCGGCTCGGCGGACTCGCTGAGGCCTTTCGATCCGGGCGCGATCCCGGCGCTGAGGAACAGCGTGAGGAACGCCGCGACGATCAGGGTGAACATGCCGTAGATCGTGCCGCGGGGGATGTCCTTACGCGGGTCGTGGGACTCCTCTGCCGCGAGCGGGAGCTCCTCGATGGCCAGGTAGAACCAGATCGCGAACGGGATGGCGAAGAAGATGCCGCTGACCCCCTCGGGGAACCAGCCCCCCACCGAGTCGATGGCCTGGGCCTGGAAGTCCAGCTTGGTGAGCGCTCCGGCCCAGAACACGACGAGGATGAGGAGTGCGGCCAGGCAGATGAAGACCGAGAAGCGGAACGACGCCTCGACACCGATGACGTTGAGCCCGATGAAGAGGGCGTAGAAGATGGCCCACCAGACGGGGGCAGGCATCGAGAAGCCGAACAGGTCGCTGGTGATCGAGTCCATGTAGCCACCGATGCCGACCACGATGACGGCCGGCGTGACGACGTACTCGATGCTCTCGGCGACACCCGTGATGAAGCCGCCCCACGGGCCCATGGCGGTCCGGCCGAACGAGTACGCGCCGCCGGTGTGGGGCAGGGCGGGGGACATCTCGGCGATCGAGTAGCAGAGGCCGAGGTACATCACGGTGATGACGAGCGTCGCGACCAGCAGCCCGCCGAAGCCGAACTCCAGCCCGAAGTTCCAGCCGAAGAAGTCCCCGGAGATGACGGCCGCGACGCCGAGTGCCCACAGCGACCACACGCCGGCGTGCCGGCGAAGGGCCCGCTTGGCGAAGTAGTCCTGCTCGGCTTCGCGGTAGGTGACGTTCGATCGTCGGTCGGCCATGCGCGTCCCTCTCTCGAGCCCAAGTTCGGTTGGGAGCGTGATCTGTGGCGGACCGTAGACCTCCCGAACGAAATGGGTCAAGGACTTCCCATTGCAGCTATGGTGAGCGGCGCTCGAGCCGGGGAAACGAAGGATCCGAGGTCGTCGTGGACGCTGCACAGGGCCCGCTCACGGTGGAGGAGCTACGGGCCGAGGTGGACTCCGGCGGCATCGACACCGTGGTGGCCGCGTTCACTGACATGCAGGGCCGGCTGCAGGGCAAGCGCCTGCACGCCCGGTTCTTCCTCGACTCGGTCCTCGAGCACGGCACGGAGGGCTGCAACTACCTGCTCGCCGTGGACGTCGACATGAACACCGTCGAGGGCTACGAGATGGCCTCCTGGTCCCGCGGCTACGGCGACTTCATGTTCGTGCCGGACCTGAGCACGTTGTGCCGGGTCCCCTGGCAGCCGGCGACCGCGTTGCTGCACTGCGACCTGGCGTGGGAGGACGGACGTCCGGTGGTCGCGGCGCCACGACAGGTCCTGAAACGGCAGACCGACCGGCTGGCCGAGCGCGGGCTGGTGGCGCTGGCCGGCACGGAGCTGGAGTTCATCGTCTTCCGGGACACGTTCGAGGACGCGTGGCAAAAGGCCTACCGGGACATGAGCCCGGCGAACCTCTACAACGTCGACTACTCGCTGCTGGGAACCGCCCGGATAGAGCCACTGCTGCGGCGGATCCGCAACGAGATGACGTCGGCGGGCATGACGGTGGAGAGCGCGAAGGGGGAGTGCAACCTGGGCCAGCACGAGATCGCGTTCAAGTACGACGAGACGGTGCGGACCTGCGACAACCACTCCCTCTACAAGACCGGCGCGAAGGAGATCGCGGGGCAGGAGGGCATGTCCTTGACGTTCATGGCGAAGTACGACGAGCGGGAGGGCAACTCCTGCCACATCCACCTCTCGTTTCGCGGCACCGGCGGCGACCTCGTCTTCGCCGACGGCGACAGCATGTCGGCCATGTGCCACCAGTACCTCGCGGGACAGCTGGCGGCGATGCGCGAGCTGACCCTGTTCTTCGCCCCGAACATCAACTCCTACAAGCGTTTCGTCGAGGGCTCGTTCGCGCCCACGGCGGTGAAGTGGGGCCACGACAACCGGACCTGTTCCCTCCGGGTCGTCGGTCGTGGACCGTCGCTCCGGGTGGAGAACCGTGTCCCCGGTGGCGACGTGAACCCGTACCTGGCGTGCGCGGCGCTCGTGGCGGCGGGCCTGCACGGCATCGAGAACGAGCTGGAGCTGGAGGAGGCGTTCACCGGCAACGCCTACACGGCCGACGCGGAGCACGTCCCGACGAGTTTGGCGGAGGCGCTCGAGCTGTGGGAGGGCAGCGAGATCGCCCGGGCGGCGTTCGGCGAGGAGGTGGTCGCTCACTACGCCAACATGGCCAAGGTGGAGATCGCGGCCTTCGGCCGATCGGTGACGGACTGGGAGCGGTTCCGGTGCTTCGAGCGGATGTAGGGCCATGACCTCAATGACCACGACCTTCGACGTCGTCAACCCGGCCACCGAGGAAGTGGTCGAGACCGTCGAGCTGACCAGCGCGGAGCGCACCGACGACGCCGTCGCCCGGGCGCGCACGGCGTACGACACCTGGCGACACGTCTCACCCGGCGACCGCGGCCGGCTGCTCCGGCGCTTCGCCGACGCGGTCGACGCCGACCTCGAGAACCTGGCCCGCATCGAGGTGCGCAACGCCGGTCACACCATCGGGAACGCCCGGTGGGAGGCGGGCAACGTCCGCGACGTCCTCACCTACTACGCCGCCGCCCCGGAACGCCTGTTCGGACGGCAGATCCCCGTTCCCGGGGGCATCGACGTGACGTTCAAGGAACCACTCGGTGTGGTGGGCGTGATCGTGCCCTGGAACTTCCCGATGCCGATCGCCGGCTGGGGGTTCGCGCCGGCGCTCGCGGCAGGCAACACCGTTGTGCTCAAGCCGGCCGAGGTGACACCGCTGACCGCCCTTCGACTCGCGGAGCTGGCGCTGGAGGCAGGGCTGCCCGAGAACGTGCTCCAGGTCCTGCCGGGCAAGGGAACGGTCGTCGGGGCGCGCTTCGTCGAGAACCCCGGCGTGAACAAGGTGGTGTTCACCGGCTCCACCGACGTCGGCAAGGCGGTGATGGCCGGGTGTGCGGCCCAGGTCAAGCCCGTGACGCTCGAGCTCGGCGGCAAGAGCGCCAACGTGGTCTTCGCCGACGCCGACCTCGAACGTGCCGCGGCCACCGCGCCGTACGCCGTCTTCGACAACGCGGGCCAGGACTGCTGCGCGCGCTCGCGCATCCTGGTCCAGCGGTCGGTCTTCGACGAGTTCCTCGCGCTCCTCGAACCCGCGGTGCGCGGCGTGAAGGTCCAGGACCCGGGCACGGACGACGCGGAGATGGGGCCGTTGATCACCGCCGCCCACCGCGAGAAGGTCGCGTCCTTCGTCCCCGACGACGCTCCGGTCGCGATGCAGGGCAGCGCCCCGGACGGCAAGGGCTTCTGGTTCCCGCCGACCGTGCTGGCGCCGGTCGACCCCGGCGACCGGGCGGCGACGGAGGAGATCTTCGGTCCGGTGGTCGCGGTCATCCCGTTCGAAGACGAGGCGGACGCGGTGCGGATCGCCAACGACTCCCCGTACGGCCTCTCGGGATCGATCTGGACCGAGAACCTGGGCCGCGCCCTGCGCGTCTCCCGCGCGATCGACACGGGCAACATCAGCGTCAACTCGCACTCCTCGGTGCGCTACTGGACCCCGTTCGGAGGGTTCAAGCAGTCGGGCCTCGGACGGGAGCTGGGGCCCGACGCCCTCGACGCATTCACCGAGCTCAAGAACGTGTTCATCGCCACCGAGGAGTCGTCGTGACCGAGAGGTTGCAGGGCCGGGTCGCCGTCGTGACCGGCGCGGGCAGCGGGATCGGCCTGGC
Source organism: Sporichthyaceae bacterium (assembly GCA_013698395.1). Classification (GTDB taxonomy): domain Bacteria; phylum Actinomycetota; class Actinomycetes; order JACCUZ01; family JACCUZ01; genus JACCUZ01. The sequence goes on along the minus strand of JACCUZ010000266.1, from coordinate 9,850 downwards.
AACCGCACGCCGGCTCGCGCAGGAGGGCGCGCGGGTGGTCTGCGCCGACTTTGACGCCGCGAGCGGTCAGGCCGCCGCCGACGAGGTAGGTGGGCGGTTCATCCGGGTCGACGTGGCGGAGGAGGCGCAGGTCGAGTCGTTGTACGCGGAGACGTTGAACGTCTTCGGCTCGGTCGACATCGCCTTCAACAACGCGGGGATCTCACCGCCGGACGACGACTCGATCCTCGACACGTCGCTGGACGCCTGGGAACGGGTGCAGCGGGTCAACCTGACGTCGGTGTACCTCTGCTGCAAGCACGTCATCCCGCACATGCGCCGGCAGGGCAAGGGCTCGATCATCAACACGGCGTCCTTCGTGGCGGTGATGGGCGCGGCGACGTCGCAGATCTCCTACACCGCGTCCAAGGGCGGAGTCCTGGCGATGTCGAGGGAGCTGGGCGTGCAGTTCGCGCGGGAGGGGATCCGCGTCAACGCGCTCTGCCCTGGCCCGGTCAACACCCCCCTGCTGCAGGAGCTGTTCGCCAAGGACCCGGCGCGCGCCGAGCGGCGGCTCGTGCACATCCCGATGGGCCGGTTCGCGGAGGCGGCCGAGATCGCGGCGTCGGTCGCGTTCCTCGCCAGCGACGACTCGTCGTTCGTGACCGCGTCGACCTTCCTGGTCGACGGCGGGATCTCCGGTGCCTATGTCACGCCGTTGTAGCTCTGAGCGCCGCCACCGGCCGACTGGCGGGCTCCGACGCGGAGCTCGGCGAGGAGGCTACGGGTAGCGGCGCTCACCTCCCCGACGGCACGGTCGAACGCCTCCTCGTTGGCCCGGCTCGCCACCCGGAACCCGCTGACCTTGCGGATGTACTGCAGCGCAGCGGCGCGCACGTCCTCCTCCCCGGCGTCCTCGGTGAAGGGTGGGCGCAACGTCTTGATGCTCCGGCACATGACGGCGAGGCTAGCTCCGCTGGAACCAGAGCAGGTAGTCCCCGGCGTGGCCGGGCGGGTGCTCGTCCCAGCACAGGAACGTCTCGCCGCGGAACGAGAGGTGCTCGGCCACCACGCGTCCGACGTCCCACGCGAGCGGTGTCACCACGTTGCCGCTGACCAGATTGGCCACGTTGACGACCGCGTGGCCGCCCACCCGCAGGAGCGCGGCCACCTGCGCGAAGACGGCCCCGATCTCCCGCAGGTACGTCGGGTAGTCGCCGTCGTCGGTTGCGTAGCCGGTCAGGGGGTTCTCCGGATGGTGCACGGCAGTCATGTACGGCGGGGAGGTGAGCACCAGGTCGACCGGGCCTTCCACCAGCCCGGTCAGCGCCCGCGCGTCGCCGTGCAGGACCGTCGCGCGCCCCGCCGTACGCGCCATGATCAGCTCGACGTGCTCGGCGAGCAGCTCGACACCGACCGCGACCCGACCGAGCCGTGCGGCGACCGCCAGCGTGGTGCCGTAGCCGGCGAACGGGTCCAGGACCACGCCGCCCACCGAGGTCGTGTCCTCGATCACCGAGGCCGCCAGCGCCTCGGTGAAGTGCACGTCCTCGGCCGCGCCGGCCGGACGTTCCGCGGCGAGCTCGGCCGCGCGCATGAGCAGGTACGGCCTCACGTCGTATGCCTCGCCGTGCACGAAAGCCCCATGCCCGAGATCCTAGGAACGGCCCGCGACGGTGCCAGGATGAGCACCGTGACCGACGTCGGGACGGGCGAGCAGGCCGTCGTCGACGCGTTGCGCCGTGCCGGTGCCCGCTTCGCCTATGTCTTCGGCAGCCGCGCCGGCGGTGATCCTCGCCCGGACAGCGACCTCGACGTCGCGGCCTGGTTCGGCGACGACGCCCCGGCGTCCTGGACGGTCGACCTCCCAGGACGGGGGGTCGACCTGCTCGTCCTGGACTCGGCGCCGCTCTATCTCGCGGGCAGGGTCGCGCTCAGGGGACGTCTGCTGTTCGAGGACGATGCTGCGTCGAGGGTGAGGTGGGAGTCCCAGACCCGCACCGTCTACCTCGACGAGCTGCCGTACCTCGAGCAGATGACGGACGGCTACCTCCAGGCACTGGGCGACCGTGGTCGACGCTGAGCGCCTGGCTCGTCTCCTGGCCCGGGTGACGTCCGACACGGCGGATCTGCGCGACACCGCCGCCGCGGACGGCTTGACCAGCGACGCGGTGCGGCTACGGGCCGTGAAGTACGGCTTCGTCACCGCGATCGAGGGCTGCGTGAGGGCCGCCCAGCACGTCGTGTCCTCCGAGGGCCTCGGCATGCCGGAGAGCAATGCCGATGCCGTTCGCCTCCTCGGTCGTCACCAGCTGGTCGACGTCACCGTCGCCGACTCCGTCGCGCGTGCAGTGGGGTTCCGCAACGTGCTCGTCCACGAGTACGCCGACGTGGACGACGAACGGGTGGTGGCCAACCTTGCCCTGCTCGCGGACCTCGACTCCTTCGTCACCCAGCTCGGCGCCTGGGCGGCCCGCGCCTGAGCGCGACGGCTGTCACACCGACGGCTGTCACACCGACGGCTGTCACACCGACACCGACGCGGCGCCGACCAGCGCGGTGAACAGGCGCAGGTCGTCGCTGGCCTCCGGGTGCCACAGCACGCCCAGGGCGAACCGCCGGTCGGGGTCCTCGACGACCTCCGGCGAGTCGTCGTCGGCCCAGCCGGTCACCGTGAGGGAGCCGGGGGAGGCCAGGCCCTGGTGGTGGTAGGAGGGGACGTTCACCCGCTCGCCGAGGATCGCGGCCGCCCGGCTGCCCGGCTGCAGCCGTACCGCGTGCAGCCCGTAGACCCCGGGGGACGGCCGGTGCCCCTCGTGGCCCACGACGTCGGGCAGGTGCTGCACCAGCGACCCGCCGCACACGACGGAGAGGATCTGCATGCCGCGGCAGATGCCCAGGGTGGGCAGGTCACGGTCCAGGGCCGCGCGCATGAGCGGCACCTCGGCCGCGTCCCGTTCGGGGCGCAGTCCGGTGGTCTCGGCGTGCGGCGTCTCACCGTAGAGCTGGGGGTCGAGGTCGGCCCCGCCCGCGAAGACGACCGCGTCCAGCCGGTCCAGGACGGCGCCGTCGGTCGCCGCGCTCGGCGGCAGCAGCACCGCCCGTCCGCCGGCGGCCTCCACCCGCTCGACGTAGCGGAACGGCAGCACGGCGGCAGGGAGGTCCCACACCCCCCAACGCGCCTGCTCGACGTACGTCGTGATCCCGACGACAGGAGTCATGTCCACATGCTGGCGCACCGGCGGAGCGCACCGGAGACCGCCCGTTCGGCGCCAGGGAATCGCGGCGTGCTGGAATGGGTTGACGCAGGCGTCCGAGATCCCACCGGCCGGAGGTACGCGGTGACCCTGCCCGCTCTCGTTGAACCCGCCAGCGAGCTCACCGTCGACGAGGTGCGCCGCTACTCCCGCCACCTGATCATCCCCGACGTTGGCATGATCGGGCAGAAGCGGCTGAAGAACGCCAAGGTGCTCGTCGTGGGCGCCGGCGGTCTCGGCTCGCCGGCCCTGCTCTACCTGGCAGCGGCCGGGGTCGGCACGCTCGGGATCATCGACTTCGACGTCGTCGACGAGTCCAACCTGCAGCGCCAGATCATCCACGGCCAGTCCGACATCGGGAAGCCGAAGGCCGTCTCGGCCAAGGAGTCGATCGAGGAGGCGAACCCGTTCGTCGAGGTCGTCCTGCACGAGGATCGCCTGGACTCGACCAACGTGCTCGACATCTTCCGGCCGTACGACCTGATCGTCGACGGCACCGACAACTTCGCCACCCGCTACCTCGTGAACGACGCTGCCGTCCTTCTCGGCAAGCCCTACGTCTGGGGCTCGATCTACCGGTTCGACGGCCAGGCCTCGGTCTTCTGGGCCGAGCACGGTCCGTGCTACCGGTGCCTCTACCCGGAGCCGCCGCCGCCCGGCATGGTGCCGTCGTGCGCCGAGGGCGGGGTGCTCGGCGTGCTGTGCGCCAGCATCGGCTCGATCCAGGTCAACGAGGCCATCAAGCTCCTCGCCGGCATCGGCGAGCCCCTCGTCGGCAGGCTCACGGTCTACGACGCGCTCGAGATGTCCTACCGCAACGTCAAGGTCCGCAAGGACCCCGAGTGCGTCGTGTGCGGCAAGAACCCCGAGATCACGCTCGAGACCGGGCTGATCGACTACGAGGCGTTCTGCGGCACCATCAGCAGCGAGGCGGCCGAGGCCGCGAGAGGTTCCACCATCTCGGTCAAGGACCTCAAGGAGATGATGGACGTCGGCAAAGACTTCTACCTCGTCGACGTCCGCGAACCCAACGAGTACGAGATCGTCTCGATCCCCGGTGCGACGCTCATCCCGAAGGACCGCATCCTCTCCGGCGAGGCGCTCTCCGAGCTGCCGCAGGACAGGCCGGTGGTCCTGCACTGCAAGAGCGGCGCCCGCTCGGCCGAGACCCTCGCGGTGCTCAAGGGCGCGGGCTTCGCCGACGCCGTGCACGTCGGCGGCGGGGTCATCGCCTGGGCCAACCAGATCGACCCGTCTCTGCCGACGTACTGAGCCGCGACATCTCCTACGACGAGCAGGTGCTGGCCGTCGTCGAGGCCGTCCCCGCGGGACGGGTCATGTCCTACGGCGACGTTGCGGAGTACCTGGGGTCCGGCGGTCCCCGCCAGGTCGGCCGGGTGCTGGCGGGCAGCGACGGTCGCGTGCCCTGGTGGCGGGTGGTCCACGCCGACGGCACGCCGCCGCAGGGCAAGGAGGCCGGCTGCCTGGCCCGGCTGCACGCCGAGGACACCCCGCTGCGCCCCGACGGCGACCGGGTCGACATGAGCCGCGCCCGCTGGGACGGCCGGCTGCGGTGACCGGAGCCGCTCAGGAGTCGAAGACGGCGAGCGGCAGGTAGGCCGACACCACGAAGTTCGGCACGTCGACGAGCTCGCTCACCTTGAGGTCCACGGCCACGCTGCACAGGGCGTACGCCTGCTGGGCGCTGTAGCCGTACTCCGCCTGCAGGTGCTCGATCATGTTGAGCAGGGCGTTGCGCGCCGCGACGGTCAGGTCCTCGGCCCGGCTCTCCCCGTCGCGGGTGACCGACATGCCGGTCGTGGCGAAGAACCGTTGCGGCGCCTGGTACTCCGGGGGCACGCAGTAGTCGTCGCGCGCGAACTGCAGGTCGCGGACCCCGCGCTCGCGGGCCCGGCCCTTGTGCACCTCGAACTCGACGTGCAGGGTCGCCCGCATCTCGATCGCCGTGCCGCACGTCTCGCAGTCGCCCTGGGCGAAGTGGGCGTCGCCCGCGGAGAACAGGCCGCCGTCCGCGTACACCGGAAGGTAGAGCCGGGCACCCTTCGACAGGTGCTTGATGTCGACGTTGCCCGCGGTCTCGTGCGGGGCGATGGTGCGGATCGCCTCCGCCGCGATCCGCGGGTCCGAGGGCACGGCGTGGTCGGGGTTCGGGCCGAGCACCGCGCCGCCCCGGTCCTGGTCGGCCTGCTCCCGGTCGGTGATGCGCCCGAGCAGCTCGCGGTCCGGAGCAAGGCCGATCGTGCCCATGAACGGGGCGCCGGGGATGCGTACCCCGGGCAGGTCCTCGGAGGTGGCCCAGCCGTCGGCCATCGTCCAGGCGACCTTGTGCGGCTCGGTGAACACGTCGCGCAGGAAGCCGAAGCCGGGGACCTGGATCGTGTAGCCGTACGTGTCCGGCTCGACGTCGAGGATGCGCACCTCGAGCAGGTCGCCGGGCTCGGCGCCCTCGACGCACACCGGGCCGGTCAGCGGGTGCACGACGTCGAGGTTCGGCGTCCCCACGACGTCCAGGCTGGCGTCCGGGCCGATCTGGCCGTCGAACGCGTCCCGCGTCTGCATGGCCACCCGGTCACCGGGCCGGCACCGGACGACGGGCGGGATGTCCGGGTGCCAGCGGTTGTGGCCGGTCTCGGGCTCCTCGCCGAGGGTGCGGCCGTAGTCGACGCGGATCTCGTGGGTCGCCATGGTCCTCGGTCAGTGGGACTGGGGCCGGCTAAGCCGGGACTTCGTCGCCTCCACGTCCATGCCGTGCAGCCGCAGGAGGTTCTCGCCGAGGATCTTCCGCTTGCCCTCGTCGGTCAGCTGCGGGTAGCCGTAGCCCTCGCAGAGGTCCTGCGGGATCTGGAAGTCCCGGAAGGCGTTCAGCGCCCACTGCGGCTGCCAGATGGGTGCCTCGCTGCCGTACACGATCTTGTCCTCGCCGCACCAGAAGAGCAGCTTGCCGAGGATCTCGGCGAACATCCGGGGCGCTCGGACCACGAAGTTGATGGTGGCCGCGATGGACGCGTAGAGGTTGGGGTGGCGGATCAGCTGCCAGCACGTCTCGTCGATGAACGGCAGGCCGACGTGGAAGATCACGAAGTTGAGGTCCGGGAAGTTCGCGGCCGCGCCGTCCATGTCCCAGGTCTGGGTGGCCTCGACGGGCTGGGGTCCCAGCGGCACGCCCTTGTGCACCCCGATCAGGTTGATGCCGAGCTCCTGCGCCTTCTCGAACACGGGGAACGCGACCCGTGGGTCGTCCATCCGCCACGGGAACGGGGAGCCGTAGTCGTAGCGGACGTTGTAGAACTTGAACGCCTTGGCGTTGAACTCGCCGACCTGGCGCTCCATCAGGTCCAGCGCCTTGCGGCCCTCGAGCGGGTTGACCGAGCCCCAGAAGACGGTCCGGTCGGGGTCGCGCGAGGCCAGCTCCGCGCACTCCTCCCACGGCGAGAGGCCGTCCTTGAAGAGGTCGGTCAGCGGCAGCGGCATCGCCACCAGCATGTCGGTGTCGGAGTTGTCGTAGACCATCTCCCGGATGTCCGAGACGGTCCACTGCTTGAGGAACTCCTCGGCCGAGAGCTTCGGCTCGGCGTCGGGGGTCAGCGCCTGGTGGAAGGCGTAGAGGTGGTTGGAGAACATCTCCCCGGGCTTGCCGAAGGCGTTCTTGGCCTGGAAGTTGAACGGGTGCGCCACCCCGTCGAAGACGAACGCGTCACCGATCATCGGATCTCCTCCTGGATCTCGTTGGGGTGGGGCAGGAAGCGCAGCCTGCGGTAGGCATCGGGGCTGAGCCGGTCGGTGGTCCACGCCTCGTCCCACACGATCTCGACGTCGGCGTCGGTCACGCCGGGCATCGCGCGCACCCGGTCGCCGACCTCGTCGAGCACCCGGGCCGCGAACGGGCACCAGCCCGAGGTGAGCAACAGCTCCACCCGGGCCCGGCCGGTCGCGTCCGTCGTGGCGCCGCGGACGAGGCCCATGTCGACCACCGAGATGCCCTTCTCGCGGCAGCAGGGGTCGTAGACGTCGCGCAGAGCGTCGAGCACTTCCGGCAGCACGTCGGTCATGGGCAGTCATGCAAGCACCCCCGGACGGCAGGAGACAGCGCCGAGATTTCACATGGCGAAAGCGCCGGAAACCCTGGCCTGCACGGGGCCGGCCGCGCCACGATGGGTCCCCCGTCGAAGAATCTGGGAGCAGGGCCATGGACGAGCCGGCCGACCTGGTGCGCAGCGTGTCCCGGGCGCTGCGCGTGCTCGAGGAGGTCGGCCTCGCGACCGCGCCCGTCCCGGTCAAGGCCATCGCCCGTCGGGCCCAGCTCAACCTGTCGACGACCTACCACCTGGTGCGGACCCTGGCCTACGAGGGCTACCTGGAGCGGACTGCCGACGGCTGCTACGTCATGGGTACGCAGGTGGCCCGCCGCTACCGCGACCTGCAGGCGTCGCTGCGCGGCTCACCGGAGGCCCGTCCCGTCATCAGCCACCTGGTCGCGACGACGGGACACTCCGCGTACCTGAGCCGTGTCGTCGACGGCAGGATCGTCATCACCGACGTCGTCGAGGGCGAGCAGTCGCCGTACCTGGAGGACCTCGAGGCGGGCCTGCCCGCCGCCGCGCACGCCACGGCTGCCGGCAAGGCGCTGCTCTCGACCATGCCCAGCTCCCGCCGCCGCAGCTACCTCGAGGAGCAGGGGCTGCGCCCGTTCACCGCGCGGACCACGACCGACCGCGAGCGGCTCGAGGCCGACCTGGCGTCGGTACGCCCCGGCGCGCCCGTCGTGGAGCACGGCGAGTTCCGTGACGGTGTGAGCTGCGCGGCCGCCCTTGTGCGCCGCGACGTCCCGGCCGACCCGTGGTGGCCCGTGGTGGTGTCGGCCCGCGCCGCGGAGGTGCCGGCACCGGTGGAAGAGCGCCTGCTGGCGGCGGCGGCCGACCTGAGCGCGAGGTAGCGTCACGGCCCATGCCGTCGAGCGCCGTCGCCGTACCGTCGAGGTCGTACGCCGTGGAGCGCGCGACTCTGGGCAACGGTCTGCGCGTGCTCTTCGCGCCCGACCGCAGCGCACCGGTCGTGGCGGTCGCCGTCTACTACGACGTCGGCATCCGGAGCGAGCCCGAGGGCCGCACCGGCTTCGCGCACCTCTTCGAGCACCTCATGTTCCAGGGGTCGGCGTCGCTGCAGAAGATGGAGCACGTCACCTACGTGCAGTCCTCCGGGGGCACGCTCAACGGCTCGACCCGCCTGGACTACACCAACTACTACGAGGCGTTGCCCTCGCACGCGCTCGAGCGCGCGCTGTTCCTCGAGGCTGACCGCATGCGCGCGCCGCGGGTGACCGAGGAGAACCTGGCCAACCAGATCGCTGTGGTCAAGGAGGAGATCCGGGTCAACGTCCTGAACGAGCCCTACGGCGGCTTCCCGTGGCTGACCCTGCCCCCCGTGCTGTTCGACACGTTCCCCAACGCGCACAACGGCTACGGAGGCTTCGAGGACCTGGAGAGCGCGACGGTCCAGGACGCGCAGGACTTCTTCGACCGCTACTACGCGCCTGGGAATGCTGTGCTGGCGGTCGGTGGCGACCTCGACCCGGCGGAGGCGCTGAGGCTCGTCGAGCGTCACTTCGGCGACATCCCCGCCCGCGACGTACCGCCACGGCCCGATTTCGACGAGCCTGTTCCGCGCGCCGAGCGTCGCGCGGAACAGGTCGACCTCCTGGCGCCCGCACCTGCCGTCGCGTTGGGTTGGCGGGTGCCTGACCCGGCTGACCTCCCGGCGTACCTGCCCTACGTCCTTCTCACCTCCGCTCTCACGACAGGTGACGCTTCGCGGCTGCGCCGGCGGCTGGTGCACGCCGACCGGCTGGTTACCGACATCGGCAGCCACGTCGGGCTGCTGGAGGACCCGTTCGACGTGCGCAACCCGACGTTGCTGGTGCTCGAGGCCCACCACGCCGCAGATGTCGCGACCGACCGTGTGGTCGGCGCCGTCGATGAGGAGCTGGACCGGCTGGCGATTGAAGGGCTGCACGCCGGTGAGCTGGAGCGCGTCCGGGCCCGGCTCGGGTCCGCGCTGGTGCAGGGCCAGGACCACGTGATGGGGCGGACGCTGTCGATGACCGCCTTGGAGCAGCAGCGCGGTGATCCCGCGCTCGTCGGTGAGCTGCCGGCCCTGCTAGCCACGGTCGACGCCGAGGCCGTCCGCCTGGCCGCCTCAACCCTGCGGCCAGACAGCAGGGCCCGCGTGGACCTGGTGACGGGCGCACCATGACAACGACGCCGACCGTGAGCCCGATGATCGTGACCCCGGACGTCTTGGTCCCACGGTCCGTCCCTCCGCTGGGCAAGGTCCGCCGTCCCAGGCTCCCGACGGTGGCCGAGCGCGTGCTCGGCAACGGTCTGCGGGTCGTGGCCGTACGCCGGCCCAGCGTGCCCGTCGTCCACGTGCGGCTGCGGGTGCCTACCGCGGTGCGACGGGACGCGGGCCTGGCGCGGGCGAAGCTGCTCGAGCGCACGATGCTGCTCGGGACGTCCCAACGCGACCAGGCCGGCCTCGCGGAGGCGCTGCAGAGGATCGGGGGACCCCTCAGGGTCTCCAGCGACGCGGACCGGTTG
>JACCUZ010000264.1 GCA_013698395.1 Sporichthyaceae bacterium | reverse complement strand
CCATCGGAGTCGGCGAAGCTTCGGATGTAGATCTGGTAGATGACGGCGGTACGCCACCAGGCGTGGGGGGAGTGGCTCACCTGTCCGAGTGTGGCAACCCGGTACGGCGCGGGGTGACGGCGGGGTGCACCGGCATCTCCGCGATGCGCTGCGGGCTGTCGTGATCGCTGTTGACCATGCTGTGCGCCGCCATCACGAGGTACTCCCATAGCTGCGTGTCGAGCTCCGGGCGCAGGCCGAGCGAGTCCAGCGCATCACGCATGAGCCGCAGCCACGCGTCCCGCTCGGTGATCCCGATCCGGAACGGCGCGTGGCGCATCCGCAGCCGGGGGTGCCCACGCTCGGCCGAATACATCCGCGGTCCGCCCCAGTACTGCACGAGGAACATCCGCAGCCGGTGCTCAGCTGCAGGCAGCTCGTCGTCGGGATAGAGGGGCCGCAGCACCGGGTCCCCGGCCACTGCGGCGTAGAAGCGGTGCACCAGCCGGGAGAACGTCTCCTCGCCTCCGACGGCATCGAAGAACGTCAGGGACGACTCGCCGTCCGCCGGAATACTCACGCCTGCAATGGTGTCATGTTTAGGGACCCGCACATCGACCTCTGGAGGACTGCATGGCCGCCACTCGCACCGCCAACGCCCATTGGGAAGGTTCCCTGCTGGAGGGCAGGGGACGGGTATCCCTCGACTCCTCGGGGATCGGCGCCTATGACGTCAGCTGGCCGGCGCGGACCGAGGAGCCGAACGGCGTGACCAGCCCAGAGGAGCTGATCGCCGCAGCGCACTCCACCTGCTTCTCCATGTCGCTGTCCAACGTGCTCAGCAAGGCGGGCCACCAGGTCGAGAGGGTCGACACGAAAGCCGACGTCACGTTCCAGCCCGGGCAGGGCATCACCGGCGTCGCGCTCACCACCCGCGCGTCGGTCCCGGGGATCTCCCCGGAGGAGTTCGCGATCCGCGCCGAGGAAGCGAAGACCAGCTGCCCGGTGAGCCAGGCTCTGGGCGGCACCACCATCACGCTGGACGCCGCCCTCGCCTGATCAGGCAGGCACCGCCCATACGTGATCGTGAGGAGCATTCGGGCCGGAGAGGCCCGAATGCCCCTCACGATCACGGAGAGGGGGAGGGAGCGGCGGCGGGGGCGGCATCTCCGGCGTCCGGAGTGGGCGAGTTGACGGGAGAGGGTTCGCGGTCACCCTCGCGGTCGACCGCCTCCCCCTGGCTGTGGTTGCCGACCCGCAGGATCTCGCCGTTCCGGACGTACCACACGACGCCCGAGCCATCCCGCAGCCGGGTGACCCGCAGCCCGACAGCCTCGATCGTCCCGACCGTGCCCAGTCCGGTGTCGACGAGGTCCCCGACGCCGAACTGGTCCTCGAGGATGAGGAAGATCCCGGACAGGAAGTCCTTGACCAGCGTCTGCGCACCGAACCCCACCGCGACACCGACGATGCCCGCGCTGGCGAGCAGCGGACCGATCGGCAGCCCGACGACGTCAAGCATCATGAGCAGCGCGACGCTCATGATGACGCCGGTGGTGACGCTGCGCAGCACTGACGACATGGTCTCGGCGCGCTGCTTGCGTCGCTCGGAAAGCAGCGGACTCCCCTCGAGCAGCTTGTGCCCGGCGCCTTTGGCGAGGACGCCGGGCACGGTGCCCTCCGCGGCGCGGTGGGCCAGCCTGCGGATGATGCGGTGCAACACCGCCCGCATCAGGACCGCGAGGACGATGATCGCGAGCATCGCGGCCGGCTTGGCGAGGAGCCAGTCCGTCGACTCGGCCAGCCATCGGTTGCCCGTGGTGTCGTAGACCCAGTCGCAGAAGCTGGACTCCTTCCTGTCGTCGACGCAGCTGCGGACCGCGATCAGGTCCAGGCTGTTCGGCAGGGTCACAGGTCGAGCCCTGTCCAGCGGGCGGCGAAGAGCAGTGTGTCCGCCGTGAGCGCCACCGTCCGGCTCAGCGCCCGTGCTCCGTGTCCGACGTCGCGTTCCCGGCGCAGCAGCACCGGTCGCTCGCCCACCGTCGCGTGCTGCAGCGCCGCGCACATCTTGCGCGCGTGCATGGGGTCGACTCGGGTGTCCCCATCAAAGACGGTGAACAGCGTAGCCGGGTAGTCGACGCCTTCACGCACGTGGTGGTACGGCGAATATCTGAGCAGCCAGGTGAGCTCCTCGGCCACCGTCGCGGAGCCGTACTCGTCCGACCAGGTGGCACCCAACCCGAAC
>JACCUZ010000249.1 GCA_013698395.1 Sporichthyaceae bacterium | reverse complement strand
AGCGGGCCTGGCTGCTCACCATCATGCGCAACGCCCAGATCAACCGGCACCGACGTCGTCGCCCCGAGCTGCTCGACGACCCCGAGCGGGCAGCAGAGCGGGATGTCTCCGCGGCTGCCGGCTCGGCAGAGGACATTGTCGTCGGGCGCACCTTCGACGCGGTCGTGGATGCAGCACTGGCGGCACTGCCGACAAAGTTTCGTCAGGTCGTTCTGCTCGTCGATGTCGACGGCCTCACGTACGCAGAGGCGGCAGATGCTCTTGGCGTGCCCGAGGGAACCGTCATGAGTCGGCTGCGCCGCGCCCGCCGGCGCATCCGAGACCGGCTCGCCGCTGCCGACCTGGCACCGCGAAGGAGAAGATTATGAACGGGCGACTGTCGTGGTGGCGTTCGATGGCGGGCACCAAGGACATGGCGAGCTGCATGCAGGTTGCTCGCCAGCTGCACGCCTACCTCGACGGGGAGATCGATGACGTCACGGCTCGCCGCATCGCGCGCCACCTCGAGGTCTGCCGGCGCTGCGGTCTTGAGGCGTCGACCTACACCGAGATCAAGAGCGCGCTCGTGCGCCGCGGCGAGCCTGTGCCCGATGAGGCGCTCGAGCGGCTGCGCCGCTTCGGCGAGGACCTGGTCGACCAGCCGCGAGACGAATCCGGCGATGAGACCGGCTAGCAGCTACGCGTAGACGAACAGCGCATCGTTCTTTTCCGGAGATGGAACGATCCGCCGCAGTGACCGGGTTACCTCGCTGAGGCCCACCACCTACGGAGGCAGCATGTCCATTCGGTTGCGCCTAGCGCTGGCATGCACTGTGCTGCTCCTGCTGGCGTCCTGCGGAACAGGCGCCTCCTCGCAGACATCGCAAGCAGACTCGGCGCAAGCAGGATCGGCAACCACGTCGCCGTTGCGCGCGACCACGCTCGACGGCTCTGAGTTCGACTTCGCCAGCATCTCCGGCCGTCCGACCGTGCTGTGGTTCTGGGCGCCCTGGTGCACTATCTGCCGGGCCGAGGCGCCGGAAATCGCGAAGGTCGCCGCAGAGCTGCGAGGCAGCGTGACGTTCATCGGCGTGCCGGGTCGCGGCGAGCGTGCGGCGATGCGGCAGTTCGTCAGTGATGGCGGCGTCTCCGGGCTGCAGCACGTCGTTGATGACGACGGCCGGATCTGGAGCGAGTACGGCGTCGTGGGCCAGCCGGCGTTCGCGTTCATCGATGGCGCGGGCAAGGTCGAGATGGTGAACGGCTCGCTGACCGCAGACCAGCTGCAGACCGCTGCGCGAGCACTGGCTGGCTGAACGATGGGCGCGCCCGACCTTCCCTTGGCGCTGGCCGTCACGGCTGGCGCGGTTGCCGCGGTCAACCCGTGCGGGTTCGCGCTTTTGCCGGCGTACCTCGGTCTGCTCGTCGCGGGCCCCGATCCCAGCGGCGGCACGGCGGCCCGCAGCACGCAGGTGTTGCGCGCGATCAAGCTGAGCCTCGCGATGACGATCGGGTTCGTCGCCGTCTTCGGGACCTTCGGAGTCGTGGTGGCGCGGCTCAGCCTGTCGATCGAGCGGTACCTGCCGGCCCTCACCCTGGTCATCGGTGCCGCCCTTGTGGGGCTGGGGCTGTGGGTGCTGCGCGGGCGCCACCTTCCGGGCATCAGGATTCTTGGTGGCGTCGGTCGGGCTCCCGGCACGGGCCTCGGGTCGCAGGTTCTGTACGGCGTCGCGTTCGCCACCGCGTCGTTGTCCTGCACGATCGGTCCATTCCTTGCCGTGACGACGACGGCTGCGGGCACCGGCAGCGCGCTCGGCGTGTCGCTGACCTTCGTGATGTACGCCGCGGGCATGGGCGCGGTTGTCACCGTGCTGGCGGTGGCCATCGCGCTGGCTCGCGGCTCGCTCGTGAGCCGCGTACGCCGGGCCACCCCGGTCGTAGAGCGGTTCAGCGGCGTTCTCCTGCTGCTGGCGGGCGCGTACGTCGCGTGGTACGCGTGGTTCGAGATCCGGGTGCAGTCCGGACGCCTCACCGGGGACCCCTTCGTTGACGCCGCAACTCGAGTTCAGTCGGAGATGAGCCAGTTCGTCGCGGGTCTCGGGCCGGTCCTGCTCGCATTACTGGCCGGCGCGGTGCTCGTCGCCGCCGCCGTCCTGACCGTCACCACGGCCCGTCAGCGTGGGGTACGCCGACCATGAGATGCCGTATCGACGTTGTTGCCGTCACGGTCGCCGCCAGCTTCCTCCTCGCGGCCTGCTCCGGCACCACATCGGGTTCCGTTGGTGAGACGTCAAGCAAGGGTGGGCGCGGCGCGTCGGCACGACCGGTGGCACTCGAGCCAGTCCAGCAGTCCAGGAAGGAGGGCGGCCAGTCGGCACTGGATGACCTGGCGGATCCCCGGCTGCCGAAGCCGCTCGTCGACCCGGCCCGCATCGTGTCCGGTGGCCCGCCGCCGGACGGCATCCCGGCGATCGACGGGCCGACATTCCAGCGCGCGGCCGGCGTCGACTGGCTCGACGACGGCGAGGGCGTCTTGTCCCTGACCGTCGGCGGCCAGACGCGGGCCTATCCGATCCAGGTGCTCATCTGGCACGAGATCGTCAACGACACCGTCGCGGGCACACCCGTCACCGTCACCTACTGCCCGTTGTGCAACTCAGCGCTCGCTTTCGACCGTCGGCTCGGCAAGCGGCTGTTCACCTTCGGCACGTCCGGCAAGCTCTACCTCTCCGACCTCGTCATGTACGACCGGCAGACCGAGTCGCTGTGGTCACAGATCGAAGGACGGGCAATCGCCGGCCGGCTCACCGGCCAACAACTCGTGCGACTGCCGATCGCCACCGTCACCTGGCAGCAGTGGCGCGAGGCACATCCGGACGGCTACGTCCTCGCCCGACCCGCCGGATCCAACCGCAGCTACGGCACGAACCCCTACACCGGCTACGACGAGCCCGACAGCGAGCCGTTCCTCTTCGACGGTGAGAGCGACGACCGCCTGCCGCCGAAGGAGCGGGTAGTGGCCCTGCTCGACGGCGACCCACTCGCCGTACCCCTGTCTGTTGTGGCGAAGCGGCGCGTCGTCGACCTCGCCGGCCGCGGTCGGGAGGTAGTCGTCTTCGGCGCCGGAGGGCTCCGCTCCGCGCTCGATGCCGCCGAGTTACGCGCCGGCCAGAAGATCGCCGCCACCGGTGTCTTCGTCCCCCGCGCCGACGGGCGGCGACTCACGTTCCGCGCCGTCTCTCCTTCCGCATTCGTCGACGACCAGACGGGCAGCTCCTGGAACATCCTCGGGGAGGCAGTCAAGGGGCCGTTGACCGGCCGGCGACTACCAGCGGTCGAGCACGTCGACACGTTCTGGTTCGCCTGGGCCGCGTTCCGACCCACCACAGTGCTGGCCCGTTGAGGAAGGCCTTCTCTGGTCCGGACGGAATGCCAGCCGACGCTCAGCGGGTTTCCAGCACCTCAACTTCCCGTGTGCCCAAGACCGGGCGCCTGTCGAGAGAGGAAGCCACCATGAAAGCCATCACCTCCGTCCAACGACCAGTCCGCGAGACTGTAGCCAGGGGCGCGGTCGGCGGGCTCGTCGCTGGCGCCGCCTTCATCGCGGTCACCATGTGGTTCGTCACCAGCCTGGACATGCCGGCCAGAGCCCCACTGCAAGGCATCTCCACCATCGTGCTCGGATCAGGCGCGGTCGAGGACGGCAGCGCGAACGCCTGGATCGGTCTGACCGTGCACGCCGTACTGTCCGTCGCCTACGGCATCGTCTTCGCTGTGCTCATCACCCGGATCCGGAACGACGGCCTCGTCAGCCTCCTCGGCGCCACCTACGGTGTGCTGCTGTTCGTGGTCAACTTCCTGGTTCTCGCCCCGCTGCAGTTCACCGCGTTCGAGGGCGCCAACAAGCCGTTCGAGTTCGTCGTCCACGTGTTCTACGGATCCCTGCTGGCACTGGCCTTCATCGGTGGACACGCCGGGTACCGGCGGCCCGACACGAACCACGACCACATCACCCCAGGAACCCGAGTGACCCGCTAGAACATCGTCGAGCACCTCCGCAGTCGGGGTCGCGGCTCCGGCGGGACGCCCGCCCGGATGACGCTCTGCGCCGGGGGGTGGGCTCAAAGCCCGGGAAGGCGAAGCAGCCGGGTCGGCGCCTGTATGAAGGTGTTTCCTGACGGCCGAGTTATGACTCCCGTCCACTCGGCAGCCCTACCGGTGTCGGCTGGACGGTTGCCACCGGGCCGGCCGGGAGGTTGCTGGTCCGGCGCCGAGCTCGATCCCCTGGACACCAGATTCGGCGCGAGGCTGACGGCGACGACGAGCACCAAGGTTCCGAGCAGCACCCGCAGTCGGCCAGGAACCGCCCGGCGGTAATGACCCAGGCGAAGGCATGCAGCTCCCCTCGCCACTTCAAACCTCGTGGGGCCATGCCGCGGACCGCCGACAAGCTCGTCAACGACGGAAGGGCGATCAAGCTCCACACCGACGAGACTAGATCGCCAGAGCCAGCGGCCCAACAGGTGTTGATGCCACCACAGATGCTGACACTGATCGGAGTGGTGCAAGTCGCGGCGAGGCTCCTGATCGTTGAGGGGTCACCCCCCGTAAGAGGGACTTCGTGGAACCGACCAAGGATCTTGCGAAGAAGAACCACACGATGGCCCGGGACCGGTCTGCCCTGCTCAAAGCCTCATAGCTCAGCGAGATGCCCGCTCCTCGGGTCGTGCTCATCGGCAGGTAAGTCGGCAGGAGCAGAAACAATGGACCGCCTGGCGCCTGCAGGGACTGAGGTCCGCGCCCGCCGTTGCCTGACCGCGCGGCGTGCCAAGTTCGCGCCACAGAGCAAGGCCTAACTGGCCCTGTCCCGTCGCGGGCGGCGGGGTCGCGGCGTCTCAAACGTGACCCGCGAGCTTGCCGACACCTTGCTGGCTGTCAGCAACCCGAAGTGTTGTGCCCGACTGATCGGGGCTGCCGCCGATGGGGTGGGGACGCGGTGCTCGGCGGGATCCTTGCCGACAGCCTCGGCATCCGCGCCGTGTTCTACGCTACTCGCCCGTGAGACACCCCAGCCAGTCACCACGGCGGGCAGCTGGGCGCAAGGTCGCAAGGCGCTGACCCTGCTCCGCCGGGACCGGCTGGTGCGCGTGCTCGCCATCGTCCAGGCACACACCCCGTCCGCGGCGACCATCACTGCTACCCGGCGGCAGACGGTCCACCAGGGGGACCGGCCAGCGGCGCGAGCAGTAGCACCGGAGTGATCTCCGCGAGCACCACCCCGGACACGCCGGACCCGGTCAGCCGGTAAACGAGCAGGGCGGCTGTCGTGAACTGGGCGACGTCGCCGGCTTGGCTCACCGTCCCGGCGGCCCACAGCCGCCGGAAACCCGGGCAGGCCAGCGCCGACCGCAGTCCCGCCCGCTGGGTGTCCCCGGTCACCACGGCGATCAGGCGTCCAGTTGCTCCAGGGCCGTCAGGTAGGCCTCGGTGTAGGTGGGGAACTGGGCGACCTGGTCGCGGAGGATGTTGAGCTCGATGCCGACGCGGATGGCGAGCGCCGCCTGGTGGATCCACTCCCCCGCCATCGGGGCCACCGCCCAGGCACCCACCAGGACGCGGCGGTCCTGGTCGGCGAGCAGCCCCAGGGTTCCGCGCGGGTTGGTCTCATAGGTCCACGGGCGGGCGATGGCTCGCGGCAGGTCCACCTCGACCGCGACGGTCGTGAGGCCTCGGTCGTCTGCTTGAGCCGTGGTGAGCCCGACGGCGGCGATTTCGGGGTCGGAGAAGATGACCCGGGGGATTCCGTCGTATGCCGCGGTGCGGGCGCGGCCGAGGATGTTGTCGGCGGCGACGCGGGCCTGGTACTTGGCGACGTGGGTGAACATCGCCTGCCCGGTCACGTCGCCGATGGCCCATAGTCCGTCGCCGAACCGGCAGTGGTCGTCGACTGGCAGGCCGTCGGCGGAGTCGTCCATGTCGACGCCGACGGTCTCCAGTCCGAGCCCGGCGATGCGCGGCGTACGGCCGGTACCCAGCACGATCACGTCGACGCCGACCGCGGTGCCGTCATCGAGGTCGACGCAAGCACCGGACCGGCTGCGGGTGATGCGTCGCGCCTGGCTCCCGAGACGCAGATCGATGCCGTCCGCGGCGAGCGCGTCGCGGCTGAGTTCGCCGACGCGCGGGTCCTCGCGGGTGAGCAGCCGGTCGGCGCGCGCGACGAGAGTGACGTGGGAGCCCATCCGCGCCAGGAACTGTCCGAGCTCGACGGCGACCGCGCTGCCCCCGAGCATCAGGACCCGGTCGGGGACCTCGCGCAGGGTCGTCGCCTCCCGGTTGGTCCACACCGGGACGTCGCTGTGCACGCCGAGCCCGTCGACAGGTGGTCGGACCGCCTCGGAGCCGGTCGCGACGATCACGTGCGAGGCCGCCAAGGTCTGGCCGTCCGTCTCGACCCGGAGCAGCCCGTCGCCGGTGCGCCCAGCGAGGCGGCCGGCGGCCTTGACCACGGTTGCGCCCTGCTCGGCGTACTCCGCGACCTGCTTCGAATCGTCCAGCTTCCGGATCATGAAGTCCCGGTAATCCCGCAGCGCCGACCAATCCAGCGCCGGCTCGCTGACGCCGGCTGCGCGACCGGCCTCGGCGCGGGCGTCGGGGGCTCGAAGCAGGGTCTTGCTAGGGATGCAGCCCCAGTAAGCGCACTCGCCACCGATGAGTTCCCGCTCGACCACGGCGACCCGCTGGCCTGCGCGCATCAGACGGTCGGTGGCAACCTCACCACCCGGGCCCATACCGAGCACCACGACGTCGAAACGGTCGGTCATCTTCGTCCCCTTCGGTTTGCGGCTTGCTTGCCCTTGGATCGCCGCGGCTAAGTCACCGGCGCCGGCGCAGGAGAACAACGCCGGCGGCCACCCCCGCGGCCACCGGGACGACGAGCGCGGCGACCCCGAGGCCTAGACCGAGGCCAGTGCCGAGCGCGGCCACGCCGAGCGCGACCACAAGGGCTGGTCCGGCGCAGCAGATAGCGGCGACGGCGGCGGCACCGAGCACCCATCTGGTCCCGCTGGAGGACCCGCCGGCATCTGGCCTCTCGTGGGCGGGAGGTGGCGGGATCGGCGCAAGGTCCCCGCGGGGTCCCGGGCCTGGGTCCGTGCTCATGCGCAGCAGCTGGTCGGCAGGTGGTTGCGGAACAGGCCCGCGGTCAGCCGAAGCGACTCGGCCATGGTCAGGTACGGCGCCCACGTGTCGGCGAGGTCGTCGACCGTCATGCCAGCCTTGATGGCGTAGGTGGCGGCCAGCATCAGCTCGCCGGCGGACACGGCGGCGGCGTGCACGCCGAGAAGCTGGCCCGTGGTCGCGTCGGCGACGAGCTTGACGGCGCCGAGCGTGTCGAGGTTCGCCAGCGCCCTTGGCACGTCGGCCAGGTCGAGGGTGCGGCAGTCGCAGTTGTGGCCGGCGGCGAGCGCCTGGGCTTCGGTGAGTCCGGCAGACGCGAGGTGCGGGCGGGTGAAGATGACTGACGGCAGCCCGGTGTAGTCGACGCGACCGGTCGCCTCGCCGGTGGCGGCGAGGGCATTGCGGGCGGCGACGCGCCCCTGGGCGGCGGCGACGTAGACGAACTGCGGGCCGCCGGTGACGTCGCCTGCGGCGAACACGGCCGGGTTGGAGGTGCGCTGGGCTTCGTCAACGACGACGAACCCCCGGTCGTCGGTCTTCACCCCGGCGGCGTCGAGGTTCAGAGCGGCGGTTCGCGGGGTGCGGCCGGTCGCGGCGAGCAGCTGGCCGGCGCGGACTTGCTGCCCGGAGGCTGTCGTGACCAGCACGCGGCCAGCGGACTGCGGGTCGGGGGCGACGGCGGTGGCGTGTTCCTGGACCAGGGTGATGCCGTGCCGGGCGAACGCGGTGCGCATCACCTCACGCAGTTCGGGTTCGGCGTTCGGCGCGAGACGCCCGACAAGAGTGACGGTGCTGCCGAGGTCGGCGAAGATCTGGGCCTGCTCCATGCCGACGTAGCCGCCGCCGACGACGACCAGGGACTCCGGCAGCTCGGACAGCTCCATCGCGGTGGTCGAGCTGAGCACCTCGACGTCGCCGATACCGGGCAGATCCGGGACGGCCGGGGTGGCACCGGTGGCCAGCAAGTAGGCGTTGGCGGGCAGCGGCTGCCCGTCGACCTCGAGCAGGTCGGGCGCGGCGAACCGGGCGGTGCCGGAGCGGACGTCGAAGCCGTGTGCGGCGGCGACGTCGGCGTACTTGGCCCGCCGCAGCCCGGCCACGACCTTGTTCTTCTGCGCGACCAGGTCCGTGAGATTCGCGGGACCGGCGCTGGTCGGCACCCCGTCGAATGGGTTAGTGAGAGCGGCGTCGCGGCGCCCGGAGCCAGCGAGGAGAAACTTCGAGGGGACGCAGCCGACGTTCACGCAGGTCCCGC
>JACCUZ010000153.1 GCA_013698395.1 Sporichthyaceae bacterium | reverse complement strand
ACATGGTCACCTCGTGCAGCGCTGTGACGAAACAGACCAGCCAGGCACCGAGGAGCGCCGGCGCGAGCGGGCGCAGTGCGACGGTGCGCACGGCCGTCAGAGCGCCTGCGCCGCTGGCTCGGGCAGCCTGGAGCTGGCCGGCGGGGAGACGGTCGAGAGCACCCGAGATGGGACGGTGCGCGAACGCCCACAGCTTGGCGAGGTAGGCCAGCAGGATCAGCGTCAAGGTGCCCCCGAGCCATCGACCGTAGGTGATGAGCAGGGCAACGGCGAGCGTGGAGCCGGGCAGGACAAGGGTGAGGGTGACGAGACCGGCCATCGCGCGCCCGACGCGCCGCCGCTCCAGGACCGCGACGCAGCCACCCAGAACCGTCAAGAGCGTAGCCGCCGCGAACGCGAGCGAGGCGCTGCTCCCCAACGCCTCGGCATTGCGTGAGTTCAGTGCGGACGAGAAGTTGTCGAGCGTCCAGTTGCCCGGACTCGGGCTCACACCGACTGCCGGTGTGACCGCAGCGGCGAGCAGCGCGACCAGCGGAACCGCCACACCGAGCATGAGGTAGCCACCGAGGCCCGCAGCGATGCATCGGCCGGCGGCTCCCCTCGCCGTCACGATCGGCGCACCCTCTGTGTCGGCCACTCTGGTGACTCGAAGCCGAGGCGCGAGCCACAGGTCCGCGGGGACCACCACCACCACCGTGAAGACGACCAGCATCAGCGCCAATGCGAGCGCTTCGATGAAGGAGAGCGGGTCGCTGCCCAGAGACAGGTCGCGGTAGATCCGCGTGGTCACCGTCGTGAAACCACCGGGCGTGCCCATCACCTGCGGGATCGCGAAGCTCTCCAGCGTCAGCACGAACGAGAGCACCGACGCGGCAGCGATCGACGGTCGCAGCAGTGGCAGCGTGACGTCGCGCAGCACCGATGCCGCTCCTGCCCCGGACGCCCGTGCGGCCCGTTCGAGATTGGGCTCCGCCCGGGTTGCCAGCCCGACTGCGGCGATCAGGTAGGTCAGGGGGACCGTGTTGACGACGAGCACCGCCCAGACTCCCCAAGGCCCCAGCACCGATGGCCACGGGAGTCCGAGCAGGGTGTCGGTGAACCCAGCCCGACCGTAGGCCTGGGTCCAGCTGTAGCCGAGCACGAACTCGGGGACGAGCACCGGCAGCACCATCGCGAACTGCCACCAGCGGCGGCCCGGTACGTCGGAGCGCCGCAGCCCCAGCGCCACCGCGGTGCCCATCGGCACGGCGACCACGGTGACGGCAGTCGCGAGCAGCACGGTGTTGACGACGGCCTCGCCGAGACCGCGTCGGGAGAAGATCTCGCCGAGACTGGCCGACCCCTCGGTCAGCACGACGTACACCAGCCGGACGACGGGTGCGATCACGAGCATCGCCACGACGACCGCGATGGCGGTCACACCGGAGCGCCATCCGAGACCGGTCGACAGCGATGGCGCCCTCGTCGCCTGTCTCACTAGTGGCCCGCGGCGAGCGTGAAGAGACTTCGGACGCGGGGCACTAGCCGCCGAAGATCTGCTGATAATCGGCCAGCAAGGCGTCCTTGTCTGCGGTGATCGCGGGCCAGTCCGGGTAGACCACTGGGGCGTCGGCCGGAATCTCCGGACCCTCGACTCCCGGCAGGGTCGGATAGGAGCCCGCCTCCGCCAGCACCTGCTGGCCGGGCTCGCTGGCGACGTAGGAGATGAAGTCCTTGGCCAGCGTG
Organism: Sporichthyaceae bacterium; assembly: GCA_013698395.1. GTDB lineage: Bacteria > Actinomycetota > Actinomycetes > JACCUZ01 > JACCUZ01 > JACCUZ01. The sequence goes on along the minus strand of JACCUZ010000153.1, from coordinate 509 downwards.
GACTCCGAGCTCTCTGCGGCGAGTGCGATCGGCCCGTAGATCGCCACGGCACCCGGCTCTGGCCAGACGACACCGATCGGCGATCCGGAGTCCATCGCCAGGTAGGCGGAGTTCGCGATCGTGATGCCAGCTTGGTAGAGCCCTTGAGCGACGCCCGTCGTGACGTCGTCAGGAGTGCTCACCTGCTCGGCCCCCTGCTCTTGCAGATTGGTGTAGAAGTCAAGCCCGTAGCCAGGCTCCTGGTTGAACCAACCGAGCGCGCCGAGCGCGGAGGCTGCGACGTTGGGATCGGGGACCGCGACCGCGTCGTAGTCGGACCCGGCGAGGTCTGACCAGCTGGTGGGAGCGGGAGCGTCGTCGGCATGGACAGCCACCATGTAGAGGACCGCCACGCCCACGGAGTCGTCGGTGCGGAACTGCTCGGGTATGTCGGCGGCGTTGTCGGGTGTCCACCCACCGACCAGGTCCTGGTCGACGTAGCCCTGCATGGTCAGCGGGTCGCAGGCCCA
>JACCUZ010000152.1 GCA_013698395.1 Sporichthyaceae bacterium | reverse complement strand
ACCCGCCCCCGCCACGCCCGCGGCGACGGACCCGACCACGGCCGGTCCCCCGCCCCCACCAGCAGCTCACGGGCCACCCGGCGAGCCGTGTCGTCCGCCACCAGCTCCATCGCCTCGGCCAGGGTCCGCACCCGGGACAGGTCCACCCGGCCCGCCGCCAGCGCACCCAGCGCGTCCGGCAGCACGTGGGTCAGCCGGCGCGACAAGCCCACCAGCCGCTGCGCCGGACCCTCCCCGATCCCCAACACCGCCATCACCTCACCGGTCATCGCCGAGTCCGCCACCGCCTCCGGCAGCGGCTGACCCGGCACCCGCGGACCCCGCGCCAGCTCGGCAAGCGCCGCCGCCTCACACCGATCCGCCAGCTCGGCCACCAGACGCAGCTGCCTCGCCTGCTCCGCCGCGACCCGGTCCGCAGACCGGCGCACCGCCGCCGCGAGATCCTCCAACGACCGCGGGCCAGTACGACCTCCACCCCGCCGACCACACCGCCTACCCATACGAGAAACGCTAGACGCCACCCCGGACACAACCCCGCCAGCGCGGCAAGCGCGGCTGGCGGCGAGCGCGGGGGCCAGCGGCAGGCGGAGGTAAACACGGCGGCCAGCGGCAGACAGCGGTGAGCGCGGCTAGACGGCGAGCGGCCGGGCGGTCGGCCGGATCGGGCGCGGCAGCAGCCAGCGACAGGCGGCGGACAGCGGCAGGCGCGACCAGCCTCACGCGGCGGGCGCTACTCGCTAAAGATGAGCGGCGTCGTTGAAACGGCGCAACGACGCCTGACCCCCGCCGAACCACTGCACCTCGGTGAGAGTTGCCGGGGCCAGCTCCATCCGGTACAGCGCGGTCATGGGGGCGCCCAGCGCGTCGCGCACCAACAGCTTGATCGGCGTGACATGCGTGACGACAAGCACAGTGCGTCCCGCGAACCTGGTCACCGTCTGGTCACGGGCGACGTGGACTCGACGACGTACGTCCTCGAAGGACTCCCCGCCAGGCGGTGCGACGGATGTGTTGGCCAGCCAGGCGGTGAGCTCGGCCGGCCAACCCCGCTGTACCTCCTCGAACGTCAAGCCCTCCCAGCGCCCGAACGCGCACTCACGGAAGCCCTCCACCTCGCGGACGGCCACCCCAAGTCCCTGCGCGACCAAGTCGGCGGTCTGCCTCGCCCGGCGCAACGGGGAGCTCACGATGGCGGTGACGTCCTGCGCTCCGCCGACTGAGCGGTGTCGCGTCAGGCGCTCCCCCGCGGCCGCGGCCTGGCGTTCTCCCTCAGCGGTCAGCGGCGGGTCAGCGCCTCCCGACCCGCTGAACCGCTTTGCCGCCGTGTGCGCTGTCTCACCGTGGCGAAGCAGCAGCGTCGTCGTCGGTACTCCCAGCCCCGTGTCCCACCCGACCAGAGCGTTCGGCGTTGTCGCGGGCGGTGGCTCCACCTCCGCCTCGTCCACGGTCGCTTGAAGTTCGGCGGTGCTCGTCGACTCGGACCACTGCTCTCCCCGCGCGGCGGCATCGAGAGCCTCGTTGGCGAGGCGGTCGGCGTGGGTGTTACGTGCCCGCGGCACCCACACGTACGTCACGCGCTCGGCCGGCAGCAGGTCCCTGGCCTGCAGCGCTAACGGACGCATGGCCGGATGCTTGATCTTCCATCGACCCGTCATCTGCTCGACGACCAGCTTGGAGTCCAGTCGCGCCTCGACGGTCGCGTCTGGGTCGAGCTCCCGGGCGGCGGTCAGCCCGGCTATCAGACCCCGGTACTCAGCGACGTTGTTCGTCGCGGTGCCGATGTGAGCGGCCCGCTCCGCCAGGACCTGCCCTGTCTGCGCGTCGCGCACGACTGCGCCGTAGGCCGCCGGACCAGGGTTGCCGCGCGAGCCGCCGTCAGCCTCGACGATGAAGCGTGTCACCGAGGCGGCTCAGATGCCCGACTCGGCGGTGCGCACGAGAATGCGTCGGCACTCCTCGCAGCGCAGCACCTCATCGGCATCGGCGTCGCGCAGCCGGCCGAGCTCGACGTTGTTCAGCTCCAGCCGGCAACCCCCACAGCGGCGCTCGCGCAGCTCGGCAGCGCCGATGCCGCCCTGCTGGGCACGGATCTTCTCGTACAGCTCGACCATGGCCGCGTCGAGCGAGCCGACTTGCGTCGCGCGCTGCTGGTTCAGCTGGGCGATCTCGTTGTCGATGTCGCCGACGATGGCGTCCCTGCGGGCGGTCAGCTCCGCAAGCTCGGCGCGAGACCGCTCCTGCTGGGCCGCCAGCTCGGAGTGTTGGCTCTGCGCCGACTCGAGCCGCTCCATGATCTCCAGCACGATCTCCTCCAGGTCACCCTGGCGCCGGCCGAGCGTCGCGATCTCATGCTGAAGGCCTTCTAGTTCCTTGGGCGAGGACACTCGTCCCGCGTCGAGACGCGCCTGGTCCCGATCGGCTCGCACCCGCACCTGGTCCACATCGCCCTCGGCCTTGCTGAGCTCACGTCCGAGGTCGCTCTCCTCGGTCTGCACTCGCACGAGCTGGTCGCCCAACGCGGCCAACCGGTCACCGAGATCGGCGAGTGCAGCGTGCTCAGGCAGCGTGGTCTTGCGATGGACGAGCTGGTCCAACCGCGTGTCAAGAGCCTGGACATCGAGAAGGCGCTGCTGTTCGGATGCGGCGGCTTTCAGCTCTGGCTCCTCGCGGTGGCGGTCCACGGGTCGGTGACGACCTTCGAGACCCGCGTCTCCACCGTAGCCGCCTCACCGCCAAGCCCGCCGAGCAGCAGCCGCTCGGCGTCGCGCAGCCAGGGCCACTCGGTTGCCCAGTGCGCGCAGTCCACCAGGGCAGGACTGCCGTGCTCGAGCGCCTCCGAGGCGGGGTGGTGACGCAGGTCCGCGGTCACGTACACGTCGGCCCCGCTGCGGCGTACGGCGGCAAAGAGACCGTCCCCCGCGCCACCGCAGACAGCCACCGCCTCCACGACCCGGTACGGGTCACCGGCCACGCGCACACCCGCTGGCGTGGCAGGCAAAGAGTCGGCTACCCGCTGGCCGAACGCCTCGAGGGTGATCGGCTCGGGCAACCTGCCAACCCGGCCGGTGCCGCGACGACCGACTGCCGAGGCGAGCGGCACCAGGTCGAACGCCGGCTCCTCGTACGGGTGGGCGGAGCGGAGCGCAGCCACCACTGCGGCGCTGGACCCGGCGGGGACCACCATTTCGACGCGCGTCTCGGGGACGTGCTCCGTCGACCCGACCGAGCCGACGGCGGGTCGCGCCGCCTCTGTCGCGCGAAAGGTCCCGACGCCGTCGATCGTCCAGGCGCACCGCTCGTAGTCGCCGATCGTCCCGGCTCCGGCGGCCGCCAGCGCGTCCATCACAGCCTCGACCGAACCCACCGGGACGAAGGTCACCAGCTTGACCCGAGCCTCGTCGTTGAGTGGCTCGAGCGGACCGGGATCGAGCACGCCCAGTGCCGCCGCCAGGGCGTCCGACACCCCGGGATCGGCGACGTCGGCGTTGGTGTGCGTCACGTGTAGCGCCACCCCGGCCCGCACCAGCCTGGTCACGGCCCGACCCTTCGGATCAGTTGTGGCGACACCATGCACTCCCCGCAGCAGCAAGGGATGGTGGGTGAGCAGCAGGTCGGCACCCCATTCGACCGCCTCCTCGATCACGGCCTGCGCAGGATCCACCGCAAGGAGTACCCGGCGTACCGGCTGCTCGAGGTCGCCGGTGACCAGACCGACGCGATCCCAGTCCTCCGCCGTACGCGGGTCGTAGATCTGGTCGAGGACCGCGACGACCTCAGCGAGGCGCAGGATCACTGCGCCCGGACCTGGAACGGTCGGAGCCAGTCCTCCTGGGTGTCGCCGTCGATCGCCAGCTGCCAGGCGTAACGCCCGGGAGCAAGGGGGAACGGTGGCACGTTGACCGCGAAAGCGAAGTCGATGTCGCTTCCGGCCGGCAGTCCGGCAGGACGGCCCACCTCGAAGCTGCCGTCCACCCGCACGTCCGGTCCGCTACCGGTGGTGACCGGTCGGCCGTCGGTGTCGACCAGCACGATCTCGAACCGGTGCGCAGTGTTGGCCTCGCTCCACGGCACGTCGAGCTTGATGGCCAGCGACATCGGCGGCAGGTCAGGACCTGTCAGCGACCAGCCTCCGCCAAGGATGTACAGCTTGCCGTTGACCTCCTGGGCCGCGTCGGCCAACAGCATGGTGACGCGCATGACGCTCCGTCCGATGGGGCGGCAGAGGACACCGACGGCTGCTTGACCGCTGGCCTGACCGACCCTAGCGTCACCTGTGTCCTGGCTGAGCTTGCACAGGAGGTCGTCCATGAACCTGGATCCAGCTGAATCCGCTGTCGTGCTGATCGAGTTCCAGAACGACTTCGTCACCGAGGGTGGCGCCTTGCACGGTGCCGTGGCGGAGGTGATGGAGAGCACCGGGATGCTCGCGAACACGGTCCAGGCGGTGGAGCAGGCTCGACAGGCCGGCGCGACGATCATCCACGCCCCGATCACCTTCGCCGAAGGCTATGGCGAGATCAGCGCAACGCCCTACGGCATCCTGGCCGGTGTCGTGTCCAGCAAGGCCTTCGTCAAGGACTCGTGGGGGGCCGAGCTCGTCTCCGAGCTGCAGCCGGCGGAGGGCGACATCGTCGTCGAGGGCAAGCGGGGCCTGGACTGCTTCGCGAGCACCAATCTCGACTTCATCCTGCGCAGCAAGGGGATCAAGAATGTCGCCTTGGGTGGCTTCCTCACCAACTGCTGCGTGGAGTCCACGATGCGATCGGCGTACGAGAAGGGCTTCAACGTCCTGACCCTCGTCGACTGCGTGGCAGCGACCTCCCAGCAGGAGCACGACAACGCGATCGCCAGTGACTACCCCATGTTCTCCCATCCGGTGACCGCGGGTGACTTTGTCTCCTCGCTCACCGGTGAGGCCGAGATGGTTGACACCAGTCGCGGGTACGGCGGTTGACCGTGGCCGCTCCCCCTCGGTGAAGCCCCAGCATTCTCAGACATCGACGTCCCAGGCCTCGTCACCTCGGTAGCGGCACAGGACGCCGGTGACGAGGGTGCGGTCGAGGTGTGCGCCCAGTTCCGGAAGCGCCTCGTCGAGCCGGCGGACCGCATCGCGGATCCGCGCCGTCACGGCCTTGCGCGCCCGTTCGGCCGGCGAGTTGGCGAAGGCTCGCGGTCGCCCGCCGAGGCGGGTGCCACGCCGCAGCTCGGTTACCAGCGCGTCATGCTCCTTGTCGAGTGCGAGCAGCCGCGCGGCATCGTGCCGGCTCTCCGCCTCAACGCGTTCGCTGGACAGATCGGTCAGCCGCCGGCGGTAGCTCTCGACCGCCGTGCGGTCGAGCAGGTCATCGGCCGTCTCCGACTGGACGCCGGACTGCACCAGGTCGAGTGCCAACCTCGCGGTCGGGATGGCCGCCTGCGTCGGCGGCTGGGCACTCGCCGCGGCACTGGCGTGATCGTGGCATCCGTCGTACACCTTCGGTGGGCGCAGACGGACTCGAACCGCCGACCCCCTGCTTGTAAGACGGATTGAGGGGGTTCGCAGCCGTCCATCCGCGTCGCCATTGTGCCTCTGACCTGCGGTTTTCCGGAACGATCTTCCGCGGC
>JACCUZ010000100.1 GCA_013698395.1 Sporichthyaceae bacterium | reverse complement strand
CCGTCAGGCAGGTAGTTGGGCACCAGGGTGGGCAGGCCGATGCCGAGGTTGACGTACTGGCCGTCGGCCAGCTCTCGGGCGGCTCGAGCGGCCATCTGCTCCCTGGTCAGCGGCACCGCTCAGCCCTCCGCGGTCTCGGGCGTGGTGCCCTGTGGCCGGGGTCGGACCGTGCGCTTCTCGATCCGCTTCTCCACGTGGGCACCGACCTCGACCACGCGCTGCACGAACACCCCGGGGGTGTGCACGTCCTCGGGACGGATCGCCCCGACGTCCACCAGGTGCTCGACCTGGGCGATGGTGACGCGTCCCGCCGTGGCGCAGAGCGGGTTGAAGTTGCGGGCACTCTCGCGGAAGACCAGGTTGCCCGACCGGTCGCCCTTCCAGGCGTGCACCAGGGCGAAGTCGGTGACGATGGACTCCTCGAGGACGTACGTGCGTGCCTCGCCGCGGACCGTGAACTCCCGGGTCTGCTTGACCGGCGACGAGCGCACGACCGAGCCGTCCGGTGCGTAGCGCCAGGGCAGGCCGCCCTCGGCCACCTGCGTCCCCACCCCGGTGGCGGTGTAGAAGGCCGGGATCCCCGCGCCACCGGCTCGCAGCCGCTCGGCGAGCGTGCCCTGCGGGGTGAGCTCGACCTCCAGCTCGCCGGAGAGGAACTGCCGGGCGAACTCCTTGTTCTCACCGACATAGGACGAGGTCATCCGGGCGATGCGGTGGTCGGCGAGCAGCACCCCCAGGCCCCAGTCGTCGACGCCGCAGTTGTTGGACACGACCTCGAGGTCGGTGGTGCCGGCCGCGTGCAGTGCATCGATGAGCTGCTGCGGCACACCGCACAACCCGAAGCCTCCGACGGCGAGGGTGGCGCCGTCGGGGATGTCGGCGACCGCTTCGGCCGCCGAGGCGACGACCTTGTCCGCGGGCCGCAGCGCGTGGGTGGCTGGTTGGACGGCGTCAGGCACGACACCGGACTCTAGCGATGCCTAGTGCGCCCGCGGCACGCCGAAGAGTGCGAAGAGGTGGGACCTCCCGCCTGTTCGCGCTCCTATGCCGCCTGCTAGGCCGTCACCGGTTGGTGTGAGGGGTCGGTAGTGGTTTCCGACGTTGCGTTCTCGGGCGTTTGCCTCCTCCACTCCGCTGCGCGGGCTTCGAGGAAGCGCAGGACCTCCGTGTCGTCCACGCCGGGGAAGGTTCCTGGCGGAAGGGCGGCGAGAAGGTGAGTGTGAGCCCGCGCGCTGGCCAAGACCGCCCCTGCCCACCGCTCGGACAGGCTCGCAGGCGGTTTACGGCAGCACGTTGTGTCCGGGCAGAGCGAGCGCCCGCGCTCGGTCGTGTCGTGGCCGCGGAACCAGCGCGCATGGGCGTAAGGCACCCCGACGGAGATGGAGAAGTCTCCGTGATCGCCCGGCTCAACGAGCGCGCTGCACCAATAGGTCCCGCTGGGGGTGTCGGTGTACTGCTGGTAGGCGCCGCCCTGGTGCGTCCGGCCGAACACGGCCCGCGCAGTCCAGTGACGGCATGCCGGCTGCCCCTCGATAGCGCCGGTGACATCCGTTGGGAACTTGACGCCGTCATTCTCGTAGGCCTTGTAGATGGTGCCGCTCTCGTGCACGCGCATGAAGTGGACAGGGACGCCCAGGTGCTGGGTCGCCACATTGGTGAACCTGTGCGCCGCGGTCTCGTATGACACGGCGAAGGCATCGCGCAGATCCTCGACTGCAATGTCACGGTTTGCTTTCGCGGCCTTCAGCAGCGACACGGCGTGCGCCTCCGGCACCAGAACGGCAGCCGAGAAGTAGTTCACCTCAACGCGCTGTCGCAGGAAGTCTGCGTATCCCGCCGGTTCTGCGTGTCCCAGGACGATGTGCCCGATTGCCTGGAGTGCGACCTGTCGACGACCGTGCCCACGGCGGTCACGAGGATGCGGCAGGAAGATCCGGTGGTGCCGCAAGTCGATGACAGAACGGGCAGCATGGGGAAGGTCCGCCTCAGGATGCAGCGTGAAACCCACGCGAGCGGCGATTGCCCTGACGTCCCGTTCGGTCAGTGGCCCCCCGGCGTGTCCGGCAGCTCGCAACATCTCTGCGGCGGCGGCCTCGATCTCGCCGAAGTAGTTGCCGCGCTCGCGCATGTGCGCGCGCAGAGCCCTGTTGGCCCGGCGTGCCTCTTCCGGCGTGGCCAGGTGTGCACTCGCCTGCCGCTCCAACTCCGCGTGGAGGCCGACCAAGGCCTCCAGCACGGGGGTCGGCACACGGACACCCGGCCGGATCCCTGGCAGACGCAGCGAGGAGTACAGCGGCGATGCCTGTGCTCGCTCCAGCGCGATCTCCAGCTCAGCCCGACGGTCGAGGGCCTCGCCGCCGAGCAGTTGCGCCACAGGGACGTCGAAGGCTTCGGCAAGGTCGCGCAGCAGGGACAGCTTCGGTTCGCGGCGTCCGTTCTCGAGCATCGACAGGGCTGACGGAGCCCTGTTGACCTGCTGCGCGAGCTGCTGCAGGTTCCAGCCCCGCGCCTTGCGCAGCTGCCGCACGCGCCGCCCCACGACCAGAGCATCCGGAGAAGCCGGAAAGGTTGGCATGCATCACACGATATGTGAACAACGGCCTTCTTTCACGACGGACATCACTAGTAGGGGGCACCAACCGTGCAGGACGGTGGTTCCGCAGATCCATCTGAGAAGGGACAGTGGCCCCGTGACCGACCTCATCACACGTGCGCAGGACAGCCCGCTGACCGCAGCGATGCGTCAACCCGAAACTCGCAGAGCCGAGGGCCGCGCGGCGCAGGCTGCCGCGCTCGAGGCCGAGTGGAGGACCTCCTCGCGCTGGGCCGGCATCATGCGTACCTACACTGCTGAGGACGTTGTGCGGCTGCGGGGGTCGGTGCAAGAAGGCCACACCCTCGCCCGCCTCGGTGCCGATCGTTTGTGGGAGCTGCTTCACAGCCGCGCCTACGTTCCCGCGCTCGGCGCGCTCACCGGGAACCAGGCGGTGCAGATGGTCCGCGCTGGCCTGGAGGCGATCTACCTCTCCGGCTGGCAGGTCGCGGCGGACGCCAACCTTGCCGGGCAGACCTACCCCGACCAGAGCCTCTACCCAGCCAACTCGGTCCCCGCGGTCGTCCGCCGCATCAACAACGCGCTGATGCGGGCGGACCAGATCGCGTGGGCAGAGGATGCCGCCGACGATCCGTACTGGCTCGCACCGATCATCGCTGACGCAGAGGCAGGTTTCGGCGGCGCGCTCAACGCCTTCGAGCTGATGAAGGCGATGATCGAGGCCGGCGCCGCAGGTGTGCACTGGGAAGACCAGCTGGCATCGGAGAAGAAGTGCGGCCACCTCGGCGGAAAGGTCCTCATCCCTACGGCGCAACACGTGCGCACCCTCAATGCAGCGCGGCTCGCCGCTGACGTGAGCGGGGTTCCGACGATCGTCGTCGCACGCACGGACGCCCTGGCGGCGACGTTGATCACGAGCGACATCGATGAGCGTGACGCTCGATTCTGTACGGGTGGGCGTAGCAGCGAAGGCTTCTTCCATGTGCGTAACGGCCTGGAGGCAGTCGTCTCCCGCGCCCTCGCCTACGCGCCCTACGCCGACCTCATCTGGTTCGAGACGTCAACGCCTGACCTTCAGTTGGCCGAGCGGTTTGCGGAGGCGGTCCATGCCGAGTACCCCGACAAGATGCTGGCGTACAACTGCTCCCCGTCGTTCAACTGGCGCGCGGCGCTCGACGACGCCGACATCGAGCGGTTCCAGCGCAAGCTCGGCAGCCTGGATTACAAATTCCAGTTCATCACGCTAGCCGGCTTCCATGCCCTGAACGCGTCGATGTTCGAGTTGGCCAGGGGCTACGCAGAGACCGGGATGCCGGCGTACGTCGCCCTGCAGGAGCGGGAGTTCGAGCTGGCCGAACACGGCTACACCGCGGTGAAGCACCAAGCGGAGGTGGGCACCGGCTACTTCGACCACGTCGCCACGGCCCTGAATCCGCGGAGCGAAACGCTGGCACTTGCCGGCTCCACCGAGGACGAGCAGTTCTGACCAACAACTTGGCGGCACACACATCAGCCGTGACCACGTGCTGCCGGCGGGGCAGCGCGTGCGCAGACAGCGTTTCCGAGGAGGAGCAATGATTGAGCCCGACAACACTGCAACGACAGGCGGAGATTTCAGCGGTAGGCGTCCGCCGCAGCTTGACGCGGCAGCGGTTCGCGGTCACCACGAGCTCGTCCGCACGGTGGGCGAGGTTCAGGTGGACGACGAGCTGGGGATGGGCGACAACGTCCACTGATCCCGTCCGCTTGTAGCCAGACCACACTGCAGCGCCCGTCGTTGTGTGGTTCATCACCGTGGGAGCGGCCCGGTCCGGCCCATAGCGTCCCTCGTCATGGTCATGGATCGCGTGCCGGCCGACACCCTCGCCCCGGCCGCGAGGCGGGACGCCCCGGTGGAGAGCGACCTGGCCGGCAGGAGCGCACTGGTGACGGGCGCCGCCAGCGGGATCGGGCGGGCCATCGCGCACCGTCTCGCCGCCGCGGGGGCGGCCGTGACCGTGGTGGACCTGGACGGGGCCGGCGCCGCTGAGGTCGCCGAGGCCATCGGGGGCACATCGGTGGTCGCGGATCTCTCCGAGACCGCACGACTGGGGGGACTGGCCGCCACGGCCGACGTCGTGGTCAACAACGCCGGCCTGCAGCACGTGGCCCCGCTCGAGGAGTTCCCTCCGGAGCGCTTCGCCCTCATCCTGCGGGTGATGCTGGAGGCGCCCTTCCTCATCGTGCGCTCCGCGCTGCCCCACATGTACGCCCGGGGCTGGGGCCGCGTGGTCAACATCTCCTCTGTGCACGGCTGGCGTGCGTCGCCGTTCAAGGCCGCCTACGTCACGGCCAAGCACGGCCTGGAGGGCCTGTCCAAGGTCATCGCCCTCGAGGGCGCGGCTCACGGGGTGACCTCCAACTGCATCGCCCCGGCGTACGTCCGCACGCCGCTCGTGGAAGGCCAGATCGAGGACCAGGCGCGCATTCACGGGCTGTCCCCGCAGGACGTCGTCGAGCAGGTGATGCTCGCCCCCGCGGCCATCAAGCGACTGATCGAGCCCGAGGAGGTCGCCGACCTCGCGGCGTACCTGTGCTCCCCCCGAGCATCCTTCGTCACCGGCGCCTCGTTCGTGATGGACGGCGGGTGGACCGCGCACTGAGTGCGCCGCTCGGGGCCGCGTACCCGGAGGCGACACT
>JACCUZ010000092.1 GCA_013698395.1 Sporichthyaceae bacterium | reverse complement strand
CGCGACCAGACCTGCCGCACCCCGTGGTGTGACGCCCCGGTCCGCCAGGCCGACCACGCCCACCCGCACGCCGCCGGCGGCCCGACCAGCGCCGGCAACGGCCAAGGCCTCTGCGAGGCCTGCAACCTGGCCAAACAGGCCCCCGGCTGGCGGGCCCGGCCGGCACTGCACAGCGCCCCCGGCTCGCACCGGATCGAGACCATCACCCCCACCGGGCACCGCTACACCTCCCGGCCACCACCCCAGCCCGGAACCCACCCGCCCGGATGGGCAGCCCCGCCGGACCGGTCCTCCGGGATCGAGATCGTCTTCGCCGACTACCTGGCCGGTGTGGACCCGGCGGCGTGACCGCGCCCCCGACGGAGCACCGGCCGCGGAAGCTAGCCTCTCGAGCATGAAGGCATTCACCGTTGCTGCCGTGCAGATCGCGCCGGTCCCCGGGCCGCTCACCACCGAGTCGGTGAAGGGAAACCTGACCAAGGCCGCCGACTGGGTGACCCGCTGCGTCGAGGCCACCGGTGCGGAGCTCGTCGTGCTCCCGGAGTCGGTGACGACCGGCTTCACCCCGGGCACCGGTCCGGAGGAGCTGTGGGACCTCGTCTCCGAGGTGCCCGGCCCGGTCGTCGAGCCGGTGCAGGAGACCGCGCGCCGACTCGGGGTGCACGTCGTGGTCGGGACCTATGAGCGCGGCACCGAGCGAGGCGTTGTGCACAACGCCTCGGTGCTGCTCGACCGGGGCGGCGAGGTGGCGGGGGTCTACCGCAAGACGCACCCCTTCTGCACGGAGATGCGATCGCGCGGCGGGTGGGTGACCCCCGGCGACGAGGTCAGCGTGGTGGAGACCGACCTGGGGCGGATCGGCCAGATCATCTGCTTCGACGGCGACTATCCCGAGCTGTCTCGCATCACCGCGGTACGCGGGGCCGAGGTGATCGTGCGCCCGTCGGCGTTGCTGCGCTCAGCCGACATCTGGGAGCTCACCAACCGGGCACGGGCCTACGACAACCACGTGTACGTCGTGGGCGCCAACGCCACCGGTGTCGACCCGGGCGGGGTCCTGTACTTCGGCAACTCGATGGTGGTCACTCCGGTGGCCGAGGTCGTGGCCCGCGCCGCCAGCCACGAGTGCTGGGTCTCGGCCCGGCTCGACCCGGCGACCGCCATGGCGTCCTTGACCCCCGGCTCGAGCGTTCCCCAGGTCTTCGACCACCTCGCCGATCGCAACCTCGCCGTCATCACCCGCTACGCCGAGGACCTGGCGCGTCCGGCCGCCACGTCGTTCCCGCACGCCGCCCCGCACGGCGAAGTCATGAACTGATGCGGCTGCGGATCGGCATCGACACGGGTGGGACGTTCACCGACGTCGTCGCCCTCGACGCCGACACCGGGCGGGTCCTGACGACCAAGACCCCGTCCACGCCGGCCGACCCGGCGAAGGGGTTCATGGCCGGCGTGCACAAGGCGTTGCAGGCACTCGGCGCGACGGGTGCAGACGTCGAGTCGGTCAGCCACGGAACGACCGTCGCGACCAACCAGCTGCTCGAGGGGAAGGTCGGCGACCTCGGCCTGATCACCACGGAGGGCTACGAGTTCCTGCTGGAGATCGCCCGGCAGAGCGTGCCGGACGGCTACGGCAACTCCTACTTCTGGGTCAAGCCGCCGCGCATCGTCCCGGTCGACCGGGTGCGCACCATCGGTGGAAGGCTCGACTTTCGCGGGGAGCAGGTGCGGCCCTTCGACGAGACGCAGGCCGTGGCGGCCGCTCGGTGGTTCCGGGACAACGGCATCGACACCCTGGGTGTCTGCTTCCTGCACTCCTACGCCAACCCCGAGCACGAGCACCGCATGCGCGAGGTGCTGCGACGTGAGCACCCTGCCGCCGTGGTGTCGCTGTCCAGCGACGTGCTGCGCGAGTACCGCGAGTACGAGCGGGCGGTGACGACCCTGGTCGACGCGGCCGTCAAGCCGCGGATGGCCGCCTACGTGGCGGGCATCACGACGCGGCTGCGGGAGGTTGCGCCGGGCGTCCCGTGGTACGTCATGAAGTCCAACGGCGGCGTCCTCTCAGCCGACGAGGTGGTCCACCAGCCCATCACCACCGTGCTGTCCGGGCCCGCGGCCGGGGCCCTCGGGGCGGCTCTCGTGGCCAGCGACGCCGGGTTCGACCGGGTGCTGACCTGCGACGGTGGCGGCACCTCGACCGACGTGTCGGTCGTGATCGGCGGCGAGCCGACGCTGACCACCGAGGGAACGATCGGTCGGTTTCCCAGCAAGATCCCGATGATCGACGTCGTCACCGTCGGCGCTGGCGGCGGCTCGGTCGCCTGGGTGTCCCCGGAGGGCTCGCTCAAGGTCGGGCCCCGCTCGGCCGGCGCCGACCCAGGCCCGCTCTGCTACGGCCGTGGAGGCAGCGAGCCGACCGTGACCGACGCCCATGTCGCCCTCGGCCGCATCCCTGCGCACCTGCTCGGTGGCGAGATCCCGCTCGACGTCGAAGTCGCTCGCAAAGGGCTCGCCGAGCTCGCCGACCGGCTCCGGCTGACGACGGAGTCGTGCGCGACCGGCATCCTCGAGATCTCGGCGTGGAACCAGGCGAACGCGCTGCGCCAGGTGACCGTCAAGCGCGGGCTGGACGTCCGGGACTTCACCATGGTGACCTTCGGGGGTTCGGGCTCGCTGCTGCTGTGCCGGTTGATGGACGTGCTCGGCGTGCCCGTCGTGCTGGTGCCACGCGATCCCGGCAACGTGTCGGCGTACGGCCTGCTGACCGTGGATGTGCGCAACGACTACGTGCGCACCGCCGTCAGCAGGCACACCGACCTTGACCCCACCCTGCTGGCGTCCCACTACCGCGAGCTGGAGGAACAGGCGGCGACGAGCCTGGACCGCGAGGGGTTCGACCGCGCGCGCCACCGGTACCTGCGCACGGCCGACCTGCGGTACGCCGGCCAGGCGTTCGAGGTGAGGGTGCCCGCCCCCGACCTCGACGTGGACGAGGCGTTTACCGAGACGGTGGCGAGTGCGTTCCACGACGCCCATGAGCAGCTCTACGGCTACGCGTTCCGGAACGACCCGCGCCAACCGGTGGAGTGGGTCAACCTTCGGGTGTCCGGCGTGGGACCGATCGAGCGCCCCCCGGCGCGGGAGATCGACCGGCGTGTCGGGGGTGTGGACCGGGCGCAGATCGGCTCGCGGCCGGTGTTCTTCGACGACTGGCTGGACTCCCCGGTCTTCTGGCGCCCCGACCTGGCGCCCGGCGACGTGGTGAGCGGACCCGCGGTCGTCGAGGAGTTCGGGGCGACGGTCCCGGTGCACCCCGGGTTCGGCGCAGCCGTGGACCGCTTCGGGAACCTCGTCGTGCGGCGGGAGGGCCGCCGGTGAGCGTCGACCCGGTGCTGCTCGAGATCGTCGAGGGCTCGCTCGCGGCGATCGAGATGGAGGTCGAGACCGCGATCGGGCGGACCGCGCGCTCGCCGATGATCCGCGACGCCCATGACTTCCGCGCCGGCATCCACGACCGCAGGCTGCGCAAGCTGACCGGGCGCTCCTACTCCGCGCTCGTGCACCCGGTGGCCCGGGACTTCCCGCTCGACACCATGCGGCCAGGTGACGTGTACTTCCACAACGACGTCTACCTCTCCGAGGGCGGCATCGGTCATCTGCCCGACCTCTGCGTCACCGTGCCGGTGTTCGACAACCACGAGGTAGTCGCATTCGTCCAGGCGTTCGGCCACCACGACGACATCGGGGGAGCGGTGCCGGGGTCGATGCCCTCCACCGCGACCTCGGTGTTCCAGGAGGGCCTGATGGTGCCGCCCATCAAGCTGTGGGACCAGGGGACGCGCAACGAGGCCGCGCTGCGGATCATGACGCGGAACTCGCGGATGCCCGACTCGCTGGCCGCCGACCTCGACGCCGAGTGCGCGGCCTGCCTGATGGGCTCGCGCCGGCTGACCGAGCTCTTCGAACGCTACGGCCGGTCGACGGTCGAGGCCTGCTTCGACGCGATCATCGACAAGACCACCGACACCTATCGTCGCGAGATCCTCTCGAAGATCCCCGACGGGACCTACGTCTGGGAGGACTACGCCGAGCACGACGGCGTCGACGAGCCGCGGTTGCACACTCAGCGCATCACGTTGACGATGGACTCGACGCGCGAGGCGCCGCTGGTGCTCGACTTCACCGGCACCTCACCGCAGGCGAAGGGACCGATCAACCACTGCGGCGACTACGCCGAGGGCAACTTTCTCAAGAAGTGGCTGGCGCCGATCCTGCGCAACCTCGCCGACACCCCAGAGCGGATGGCCGAGCTCGACGTCAACGAAGGCGTCGTGTCGCTGATCGAGATGCGCTTCCCGCCGCCAGGGACGCTGCTCACGCCGGTGTTCCCCGCGCCCACGAACGCGCGCACCTTCGTCATCCTGCGCCTGCTCGGCGTGCTGAGCGGCGTCATAGCCAAGGCCGTGGACGGGCGGATGCCGGCCGACCAGGAGACGATCCGTTACACCGGTGTCTACGGGCTGGACCGGGACGGCGAGCCCTATCTCATGCGGGAGGTGCTCGGCGGTGGCTCGGGCGGGCGCTACTACGCCGACGGCGAAGATGCCATCCACGTCGTGCCCGACTCGCGGAACCTGCCGACGGAGTTCACCGAGTCACGTTTCCCGTTCCTCGTCGAACGGCTGGGGCTCGCAGTCGACTCCGGAGGTGCGGGGCGGTTCCGCGGCGGACTGGGCTACGAGAAGCACATCCGGATGCTGCGGGACGCGCACTTCATGTCCATTGCCGACCGCTCGATCCTGGCCTGCTGGGGAGTGACGGGGGGCAAGGCCGGCTCGCCGTTCCAGGTGGCGGTGGACCCGGGCGGACCGGCGGAGCGTGAGGTGGACGCTCTCGCCGACGCCGAGCCGGTGCCTGCGGGCGCGCTGATCCGCATCCGCACGACGGGCGGCGGTGGCTGGGGCGACCCGCTCGAGCGTCCGGTCCAGGACGTGGTCCGTGACGTGCGGTGGGGGAAGGTCAGCGTCGATGCCGCCCGGGAGGACTACGGCGTGGTCATGGCGCATGACGGCATCGAGGTCGTGGCCGACGCTGCCGCGTCGTCGTCGCTGCGCGCGGAGCTGCGGTCCCGGCGCACCGGCGAGGAGCCGTTCTTCGATCGTGGCCCCGGCTACGCCCGCCTGGCCGACGGCGCCCCGTTCGCGGCCGTCGACCGGCTCTGACACCTCACTCGACGATGGTCGGAGCATCCTCGAACGCGACCGACCCCGTGCGGGTCATCGTGTCCGCGTCGGCAGCCACTACGCCGCCCTCGCTGATGGCGAACAGGTACTCGTCGTCGAGGAGTACGCGGGACGCCCACGAGCCGGGTGACAGCTCCAGCTGTCCGGCGTGCGCGAGGGTCCCGTCCGCACCGACCGCCACGCGCACCGCGCCGACCTGCTCGCCCTTGACGCCGGAGGGGTCGTAGCCCACGAACGGGAACGCGGCGCTCCGGCGGTCGGGGTCATAGCTGAACGCCCGCGAGTCGTCCAGCGCGGGCGACCAGCCGGAGCCCAACCGGAGCCGGTCGACCAGCGTCGGCCTCGACAGGTCACCGATGTCGAACACCGAGACCTGCATGCCGGTGACCATGCCCTGCGCGTCGGCGTCCTGGCCCAGCCCGAGCAGCAGCCCGTCCCCCAGCGGGTGCAGGTAGGTCGAGAACCCGGGCACCTTCAGCTCGCCCAGGACCCGCGGGTCACCGGAGAGGTCCAGCAGGTAGAGCGGGTCGGTCTGGCGGAACGTGACGACCGCCGCGACGTTCCCGAAGTACCGCACCGCGCGGATCTGCTCGGTCTTCCCGAGCCCCTCCACCCGACCGGTCTCGACCAGCCGGCCGTCGCGCTCGACGAGCTTGACGACCATCGACGACGTCTCGCCCGCCTGGTCGCCGTTCCACGGCGGCTGCCGGGTGGTGGCGACACGGAGCGCGTCATCGTGACGGGACAAGGCCCAGCGCCCCAGGACGTACCCGGGCACGGAGCCGCTCCCGACGTACCGCGTGGACGTCGCCGACGTCGTGTCGAACGCGTGCAGCTCGGTCGTCACCTCGTCCGGCGCGCCCTCGGCACCGCTCCGCCCTACGCCGTCCGACAGGGGAACCGGCCCGACCGTGCCCCACCGGCTGGTGGCGACGTACAACCGGTCCGCCGAGGCGTAGACCAGGTCCCCGTCGGTGGTCACGGCGGTCCGGTCGGTGGCTGCCAGCCCGTCCGCCGGGTGCAAGGTGGTGACGAGCAGCGTGCTCGCCCCCCGCGGCTGGCGCGCGTGGTAGGTGCGGTCACAGCTGACCGCGTTGCCCTGCTCCAGCAGCGTCCCATGCGCGTCGCGGCGATCGACCTGGGGGAGCACGTCGGCGAGGCGCACGCGTGAGGCGGCAAGCTGGTTGGCGGCCAGGCTCTCCTGCTCGGCCGCCGCGCCCGGCTCGGTCGGGTAGGCAACCACCGGCTGCGGCCGGGTCGTGGTCACCAGCCGCACCGTCTCGTCCACCAGCCGGGCACTGACGTACTGCGCGTCGTAGGTCGAGGTCTCCAGCAGCCTCGGCTGGTCGGTCGAGACGTCGACCAGCGACACGGAGGCGGTCGGGGTCCCTGGCAGGTATGCCATCGAGCGGGCACCGTCGACCTCCGGCGCGCCCTGTGGCAACGGGAGCTCGCGATAGCCAGGCTGGACGACCAGCGCCCGATCACCGACCAGCAGCAGCTCGCCGCCGTAGGACCCCTCGTCCCCGATCCGCAGCGATCCAAGCAGCTGCGGCTGCGCCTGCGCGGACAGGATGCGCAGGCGGCTGCCGGTGAGCACGACGAGCCTGCCGTCCCGCAGCTTGGCGAGGTCGGGCTCGTCGACGTCCTGTTCCTGAAGGTTGGTGCCGGTGGTGCCGGGGCCGACTGCGTCGGCCTCGTCGGACGCTCGGCCGGCACCGCTGGCCGAGGGTGCCCCGGTCGAGTCGGCGATGGCGATGTCGCCCCCGCCCATGCCGTAGCCGAAGGCGGACACCCCGGCACGCAGCTCGGCCCGGTAGTGCTCGAGCAGCTCATCACAGCTGTCGTAACCCACCAGGCCATCGGCGCGTGCCGTCGGGGCTGCGCCAGGCAGCAGCTGCGCGGCACCCAGCCCGAGGACCGCGGCACCCAGTGTCCCGGCGACCAATGTGGAACGGCGGTTCATGGTGACCTCCAGCGGTTCGGCTGGCAGTGAGACGCACCCCGGCCCCCGGCGGTTGCACCGCGCTGTTCCGGTCAATCCCGGCGAAACCGCCGGCGATCAGGCGATACTGCGCGGGACCAAGAACATCCGGAGGGAGCAGGAATGAGAAGGACCTTTGCTGTGCTGGTGGCCGTCGCGGCCCTGGTGCTGGGGCTGACCGGTCCGGCCAATGCGGAATCCACGTCGGTGGCCGGTTCTGGCGACATCGCGAAGATGTACGTCAAGAACGGTTCCGGTGCGGTAGTCGTCAAGATCTACGGCCCGGGCGGGAAGTGCGACATCCGATACGTGTCGGCCAAGCTGCGGGGCAGGGACGGGGTCACCTACGAGGCGACCGGTGGATGCTACCCCGGCGGACAGTGGATCAAGGGTCTGAGCCGGGGCACGAACTCGGTGGCGTGCGGCGACTACAAGCTGGGCTACAACGCGACGGGCGATTTCTGGCGGTTCTACGTTCCCCGGACCTGCCTGTCCCGGCTCACCAACAAGATCAAGGTCACGGGTGCGCTGACGTTCGGACCGATCCCCGGCGAGGCGGGGCCCACGCCCTGGCTGGCCCGCGGCTGACGCCCTGTTGCCCTGCCGCCAACGT
>JACCUZ010000080.1 GCA_013698395.1 Sporichthyaceae bacterium | reverse complement strand
GCCGTGTCGCGCGGCGGCACCCGGAGCACACCGTCGGCCTCAGTTGGCGCGCGCACCTGGCCGGGAGGTGCCGTGGCGACGACCGGTACGCCGGCCGCGAGTGCGGCGAGCAGCGAACTGGACTTGCGGGTGACGCCGGCGTTGAACGGGAACGCCGCGGCGTCGGCGGCCTGCAGCAGCCGAAAGACCGCGGCGTCGGGCAGGTAGCCGGTGAAGTGGACCTTATCCTGCACGCCGCACGCCGCGGCGACCTGCTCGAGCTCCCGGCGCAGCCGGTGCGCGGCGACGCTGGGGACGGAGTGGCTCTGCGCGCCGCCGATCAGCAGCAGCTGTACCCCAGGCCGCAGCACTCGCAGGTCGGCCACCGCGGCGATGAGCCGGTCGAGAGCCTTCTCGGGGTGCAGGAAGCCGAAGAACACCACCAGGGGGGCGTCGGGTGCCGCGCCGAGCTCGCGACGCACGTCGGCCCGGGCCTGGGCCTGGTCGCCGGTCGCGACCTCAACGTTGAGCCCGACCGGCACCTCGAGCGTGACCGGCGCATGGCGGGGGAAGCGGGCCCGCAGCACGTCCAGGTGCTCCGGCGAGGGGCCCAGCAGGCAAGCGGCCCGGGGCGCCAGCAGCAGCGACTCGCGGTCGGCGTACCCGCGCCGTTCGGCCGCCGACCACAGCGCGGAGCGGACCCGACGGGCGCGGCCGTGCCCCGACCACACGCCGTACTCATGCAGCGTCACGATAAGGGGCATGCGTCTCGGCAGGAAGAGGGGCAGCAGGCCGACCGCGCGGGAGGAACCAAAGACCGACGGCGCGAACTGCACGTGCACCAGGTCGAGGTGCAGGCGGCGCAGGGCCCGGGCGGCCGCGGCGACGCCCCGGACGTCCCACCGCTCCGTGACCCCGACGGCACCCTCCCCGGCGGCCCCTGCCCACTCGTACGTTGTGACGACGACCGGTTCGAGCCCGGTGGGCCGTAGGTGGACGGTGAGCCGGCGCGTGTAGTCGGCCACCCCGTCCCGCGTCGGGTCCAGGTAGCCGCAGACCAGCCCGACCCGCGTCCCGCTCATGCCCGGTTCGGCCTCCTGCCGCTGGACAAGCCGAAGTACACCAGAGGCGCGGGCACCCGATGCCGACACCCACCCAGACCGGGCAGCTGTGGCCATGCCAACGCTCGTCGGGATCCGGCATGCAAAAGCCGACCGCGCCGCCGGTGTGGACGATTTCGACGTGCCCCGTACTGGCGGCACACGTATGCGCTGTCGAACACAACGACATGGTTTGAGGTTGCGGTGCATGTCGGTGACCGTGAAGTTCGCCGAGCCGCTGAGCAGCGCGGACGTGGGCGTTGCCTTGCCGCCCCGGTAGTCGCGCAGGGCGAATTTCTGATGGAACAGCCTCGGCGACTACAACCCACGCACCTGGACATCCGAGCGCAACAGGGCGGCGAGGATGCGACGGTTCTCGGCGAGCTCCGTATGGTCATCCAGCCACGCACGCGATAAGGCGCCTGCTCCGACGTCTCACCGCGGCCCGGCTTCGGCGGCTTCGGTGGTTGACCCTGTAAAGAGCTGCGCAGGTAGCCCTGCTCGAGAAATAGGTCGACGTCGACTCCGCCCCATCGCGCGTCGAGAACCGCCTGCGCGATCTTCGGGTTGTCGATCTCTTGGACCGCGATGTCGAGCGACTTCTTCGAGCGCCCTGGATGAACTCGATGATCACCGTCTCGAGATCGTCCGGGTGCGCCGAGCTCCGTCGGCCCGAGGTAAGCCTTGATCTTCCCGTCGGTGAATGCGGTCATGGCCGTGCCACCCAGGATCCGTGGTCGAGTATCCCGTCCGGTGGGGTGTCGGGCCAGGGCCTCGGCAGGCCGACGCGCGTACTGCGACCGCCGAGGTCGAGGTCGAGCAGTTGCGGCGCGGCTCGTTCGGCCGCGGAATACACGGCGACGTGCCGAAGGTCTACGACCTGGCCGGCATCCCGGTCAAGGTCCTGTTCGCGCCGGACCACACACCCGAACTGGAAATTGTCAAGCAGATGGTCAAGGGCGAGAAGGTGATTTTCTTCGCTATCTTCACCTTCGCCGGCTCTTCGGGCATCGACGACGCGATGCTCGCCCTCGCCCGCGGCGGCATGAAGATCAAAGGTGTGTTCGACCCGGGCCAGGCAAAGCAAAATGGGCCGCGCCCGCGTGGCTGAAACAGCGAACATCGAGCTCTACTTCCCGAAGAGGCAAGGCGTGTTCGGCGACCTGCGCAAACTGCACCACAAGTTGATGGTCATCGACGAGCAGATCGTCGTCGCCGGCAGCTTCAACTACGCGGCTCCGGAGAGATGAATGGGTGGCACTAGTGTTCACGCACACCACCGGAGGAAGTTCATGATCGCTCGCGTCGCCGTATGGGAGCCAATACCCGAGGATGACCGGCAGTGGGTGATCGACGCTGCCAAGACCGTTCCTGGCGTCCTGGACGCCTACCACCTGATCGACCCCCAGACGGGCAACGGCCTGTCCATCGCCTTCTTCGACGACGGTGTCAACGTCGGTGATGTCAAGGCCGCAATCGCCGAGAAAGGCCGACCAGATCGGCTGGAACGACGTACCGCGTCCGACACCCAAGTCCGAAACCATCTATCGCGTGATCCGGAGGGGCTAGCCAGCGACCGGCGTGGCTTCACGTGCCGAGCGGGCGTTCGAGTGCTCGGTAGTGCCGGTGAGTTCCCTGACTGGCCAGTGGTGGTGTCAGCCGGTGCTCATGCCGGCGAGATAGGCGGCGACGGCATGGGCGGCGTGGCGGTCGAGGTTGGATTCGGCCATGTCGTAGCGCAGGATCGTGCGCGGGTCGGCGTGGCGCATCGCGTACTGCATGTCGCGGATGCCGATGCCGGCGACCAGCCCGGTGGTGCAGAAGGTGCGGCGCAGTCCGTGCGGGCTGATCGGATGGGTGATGCCGGCGGTGCGGGCGACCCGGGTCAGGGCGCGGGCGGCGCCGGCCCGGTCCATCCGTCGCCCGGTCCGGGTGCGCAGGATCGCACCGGTGGCGCGGCCACCGATCGCCTCCCGCACCGCCCGCAGCACCGGGATGGGCAGCGGGACGTCCGCGGGCTTGGCCCCCTTGCCGACCAGTGCAGCAACTCGTAACCGGACTCGTACCGGATGTCCGTGATGTCCGCGGCACAGGCGTCGGACACCCGCAGGCCGAGCATGCCGAGCAGGCACACCAGGGCGTGGTCTTTGGCCTGGGTTGCGGACAGGAACGTCTTGGCCCCGCCCGGGATCAGTTCCACCAGCAGCCGGTGCAGCCGGTTCACGGTGAAGGTGCGGGCGGC